>NZ_JAQSLK010000005.1 GCF_028649595.1 Campylobacter magnus | reverse complement strand
TTTACAAGCACTGATGAGATTAAAAAGGTAAAAGGCATAGGTGAGGGTATTTACAATAATATCAAAGATGAGATTATTGTAAAGTAAGCTTGCTGTGTTCTGCTGGGAATTTTAGAATTCTTAGTAAATATAAGTAGGAATTCTCTTTGGGAATTCTAGATTAGGAATTTTAGAATTCCTGGGCTTTTTTTTGGGGGGGGGGGTGGTTAGGAATTCTAGTTTAAGAATTCTAAATTAAGAATTCTAGTTTAAAAATTCTAGAATTCCTAGCTTAAATTTAGTTAGAAAACTAGAATTCCTAGTAAATCTAAGTAGGAATTCTCTTTGGGAATTTTAGATTAGGAATTCTAGTTTAGAGAATTCTAGAATTCCTAAGAAAAATTGCTAAGAAAATCTAGAATTCCTAGTAAGTCTAAGTAGGAATTCTAGTTTAGGAATTTTAGATTTTAAAATTATGAAATTTTTATTTTTAATAATACTTAATGTAATATTTGCAAATGCTGCAATGCTGCTTAAAAACTACGATGGCAGAGAGCTTTCTGGCTGGGTGATGAGCCAAAAGTATGATGGCGTGCGAGCCATCTGGGATGGAAAAAAGCTAAAATCACGCCAAGGCAAAGAGTTTTGTGCCCCAAAAAGCTTCATTTCACAGCTGCCGCCTTTTAGCATTGATGGCGAACTCTACGCTGGGCTAGGTGCTTTTGAAAAAACCGCTAGTATCACCGCACGCTGCGATGAGGACTGGGACGAGCTTGAATATCTTATCTTTGATGCGCCCGGAGCCAAGGGCGATTTGCCCACTAGACTAGCACCGCTTAAGGACTTTTTAGCCAAAAATCAAGGCTCGCAAATAAAAATCATAGAACAAATAAAAATAAAAAGTACAAAAGAGGCTTTTGATTATCTAGATAAAATCACAGCAGATGGCGGCGAGGGCGTAGTCGTGCGTGACCCAAATGCGCCTTATAAAGACGGCCGCCAAAGCAGCATAATGAAGCTAAAAAAGTTTTACGACGCTGAGTGTGAGGTGCTTAGCATAAAGCCACGAAAAGATGAAAATAGCGTGGTTGGCTCTGTGGAGTGCAAGGACAGCAAAAATACCTTTAAAATCGGCTCTGGCTTTGGCAGCCTAAAAATCTGCAAAGCATCAGCGCCACAAGAAAACTGCCTTAAAACCGGCGATATCATCACCTACAAATACCAAAATCTAACCAAAAATAAAAAACCTCGCTTTGGAGTGTTTTTGAGAAAAAGAACTGATTTACGCTAAGTTTTATTTGCCAAAGAGTTAGTTTTCTGGGGGCTAGGGGGTGTCTTTTATCTTAGGGAATTTTAGAATTCTCTACTTTGCCATCCCCCAGCCCCTTTGGGGGATCTCTATATGGAATTCTAGAATTTTCGTCATTAAGGGGCGAAGCGAAGCAATCTCTAAGAATTCTAAATTCATCCTTAGGAATTCCAAATTTATTCTTGGGAATTCTAGAATTATGCTCGCTTTAGTGGGGCAAGCCCCTAGCCCCGCAAATTTTATAAGGGCTACGCCCTAACCCTTGGGGCCCTTAAAACCCCCGCTAAAATCTAGAATTCTCTTGCTTTATCTGCGTTTTTGGGGAATTCTAAATTTATCCTTGGGGAATTCTAAATTTTGCTTAAAAGAAACCCCCTAACCCCCAGAAAACTAGAATTTCTGGAGATTGCTTTGGTCGCTTTGCTCTCCCATCAATGACGGAATTTTAAATGAGATCCCCCGATCAAGTCGGGGGATGACACAAGGCATGTTGGGATGACATAAGTAATAAAGGTGGGTGATTTTTATAGAGATTGCTTTGGTCGCTTTGCTCCCTCGCAATGACGGAATTTTAGAATTCCTAGAATTCGCTAAAAGAGCAGCACCAAAAAAACTACTATATCTTACTAAACTCACTTTTTAGTTTGTGTTGCAAGGCATCTGCTAGCATGTCTTTGCCTTGCGAGCGAAGTAGGCCATCAAGGCGGATTAGCACATCGGCGATTTTTTGGCTCCATACTTGCTCAGAGCTATTTGTATTCATTTTAGCGATGTGGCGCAGTTCTCTGCTAAAATCGCCTAAAGATTCTTTTAGACTCTCAGCCGTGCTCTCATCATCTGCGATAAGCTCGATCTCTCTTATAGCTAGGTCGCAAAAATGCTCAAACTCTGCGCTTTTGTTTTGTTTGCCAAAGCCATTTTTGCTTTCTTGTTCATCTATTTCATCGCTAATTTTGTTTATGTTAAAATAAATAAGACTTGAGACCAAAATCACCGCCGCAAGCATCATAAAAAGATTTGAACTATCCATTTTTATCCTTTTTAATGATTATAGTATTTTGGGCTGTTTTAGTCAAGTAAAAAGGGGATTTTGGGGCGAGATTTACTCTAAATAAAATCTCGCTTAAAAGTTTTGCTAGCTTAATTCATAGGTCTTGCTGGGCAGTTTCCGCCTTTGCAATTTGGCATTTTAGCACCCTTCATAAATACCTTGCAAGCAGATGGATAAAACTCCTCGTCCTTGCCAAGCTTAGCCATGTTTTGGCGCATTTCGTATTTGTATTCTTTGCGGAATTTTTTTGCGTCCGCTTCGCTCATGTCCTTTGTAGCATCCATCATCAAAGCTTGTTTTTGCTCGCAGATTTTGCCAAGTTTTTGCATTAGCTCGCTTGCTTGTTTACTTAGCTCAAAGCTTTTTGCCGCCACATCTTTAGCATCAGCACCAAAGGCAAAACTAGCAAGCAAAGCACTTGCAACAATGATTTTTAGATTTTTCATGTTTTCTCCTTTAAAAAATTGAGTGAATTTTAGAGCAAAATTGTGAAATTTAAGTAAAGGAATTCTAGAATTCCTAACAAAATCTAGAATTCCCTAGAAAAGACAGCAAAAAAAAATAAAATAAATTTTAGAATAGGCGTAGTGTGCTTGAACTAAAAAGTCGCCACCGTAGCCGTAGAATACGAAATTCATGGCAAGGCGGCGGTTTTTTAGTTCAAGCACAATCCGTCACTAATAACAATTTAAGCAAACCCTAGTCTTTTTTGCTCATTCTTTTACGCACATTTGGATCAAGATAGCGTTTGCGAACACGGATATTCTCAGGCGTAACCTCTACTAGCTCATCTTCTTCTATCCACTCTAAGGCACGCTCTAGCGTATTTTTGCGTGGTGGAACTAGCTTGATAGCATCATCGCTTCCGCTAGCACGCACATTTGTTAGGTTCTTGCCTTTGATAGGATTTACTTCAAGGTCGTTTGTGCGGCTATGCTCGCCTATTATCATACCCACATAGACCTTATCTTGCGGAGAGCAAAACAGCACGCCTCTATCTTGTAAGTTCCATAGCGAATACGCAAGTGCTACGCCGTTTTCCATGCTTATTAGCGCACCATTGCTGCGGCGTATCTCGCCACTGCTTAGCGGACGAAATTCCAAAAAGCTATGATTCATCACGCCCTCGCCTTTTGTATCAGTTAAAAACTGCGAGCGAAAGCCTATAAGCCCACGAGCTGGGATTTCAAACTCAATTCTAGTTTGCCCATCGCCTGTTGGGTTCATCGCTTTCATCTCAGCCTTTCTTTTGCCAAGTTTTTCAATCACAGTGCCAGTACAATCATCAGGCGCATCAATCACCAAGTGTTCAAAAGGCTCGCATTTAACTCCGTCAATCTCACGCACAATAACCTCAGGTCTACCAAGGCAAAACTCAAAGCCCTCTCTGCGCATATTCTCAGCCAAAATCGTAATCTGTAGCTCACCACGACCGCTTACTTTAAACTTACCTTCGCCCACATTTTCGTATTTCATAGCAATATTTGTTTTCATCTCAGCTTCTAAGCGCTCAGCGATTTTATTGCTAGTTACAAACTTACCCTCAGTTCCAGCCAAAGGCCCGTCATTTACCGCAAAAACTACGCTTAAAGTAGGCTCTTCAATGTGAAGTGGATCTAGTGGGGCAGGGTTAGCAGGATCAACTATACTATCTCCTACATCAAGAGCCTCAAAGCCAGCGATTGCTACTATATCGCCAGTTCCAGCCTCGTTTATCTCAGTTCTCTCTAGCCCCATAAAGCCTATTAGCTTGCTAATTCTGCCAGTTGTCTTTGTGCCATCGGCTTTTGCTAGCATTACATTTGCGCCTTTTGCGATTTTGCCATTAAAAATTCTAGCGATACCGATTTTGCCCACATAGTTATCATAATCCAGCGTGAAAACTTGAAGTTGAAGTGGATTGCTATCAGCCCCGCTTGGTGCTGGCACATGAGAGATAATAGTCTCAAAAAGTGGGATCATATTTTCGTTTGGATCTTCAAGCGCTAGCTTAGCATAGCCGTTTTTAGCAGCTGCGTAGACTACTGGGAATTCTAGTTGCTCATCATTTGCCCCAAGCGCTACAAAAAGATCAAATATTTCATTTACCACTCTATCTGGGTCGCCTGCTGGCTTATCAATTTTATTTACTACCACAATCGGGCGAAGTCCTAGACTAAGAGCTTTTTTAACGACAAACTTAGTCTGCGGCATAACGCCTTCTTGCGCATCAACTAGCAAAAGCACGCCATCAACCATTTTTAGCACACGCTCAACCTCACCGCCAAAATCAGCGTGTCCTGGAGTGTCAATGATGTTTATTTTATAGTCTTTATATCTAATAGCAGTGTTTTTACTTAATATTGTGATTCCACGCTCTTTTTCTATATCATTGCTGTCCATCACGCGCTCTAAGACTTGCTGATGCTCGCTAAAAGTGCCTGATTGTTTTAGCAGCTCATCTACCATTGTAGTTTTGCCGTGGTCGACATGTGCGATAACGGCGATATTGCGAATATTACTCATGAAAATTCCTTGGATATTTTTAAAAGCTCTTATTATAGCTAAAATTTGGAATAATTTTTGCATATAAATCAAAAAAATATTTTTTTGGAGTGAAAAATGCTAAACCTTCAAACCACAGCAAGCTCAAAAAACGAACAAAGCGCAATCCAAAGTGCTACCCAAAAGAAAAACGAAGGTGGCAATGGCGACTTTTTGGGCGCATTGCTAGCTAGTCTAAGCAAAGATACTAGCCACACTAGCTCAAATGTATCAAATGAGAACAAAACCCCACAAAGCAATTCGCAAAACACGCAAAGCACACAAAATTCTAGCCAAAACTCGCCTCAAGCTGAGTTTGGCGAACAAAATAGCCAAAAAATCAGCGAAAATTCTAGCAGCCAAAACTCTAGCGAGCAAGCAATAGGCGATGCAGCGCTAGAAGCAGAAGAAGGCAAAAGCGTGGCACTTAGCGAACTAAGTGCAAGCAAAGGTGACGCAAGCACAGAAAATATGCCAGAGCAAGAAGCTATAAATGATGAAGGTTTTATGCAAGTGCTAAGCGTATTAGAGGGCATTTTTGGCGGTGAGGCACCAAATATCGCAAAAATCAGCTCCAGCCTAGAAAAGTTAATTAGCATAGAAGAAAACCTAGCCAAGCTAAAAGATGTAAAAGATCTAAAAGACCTGCTAAAAATCGCAGAAAAACTAAAACTAGGACTAGAAAAACTAAGCATTACAAACGAGGCTCTAGGCACTCTAAAATCAAAATTTCCAGCACTAGATAAGGCAAATTTCTTTAAGCCTATTGATGTAAGCTTAAATCAAGCTGCCCTTAGCGCAAAAAATGCTAAACCAGCCCAGCCAGTACTGCTAGCTAGCCTGCTTGGTAAAACTGCGCCAAAGAGCATAACTCAGGTGCTAAAAGAAGCCGAACTAGAAGCTACAAAAACCCCAAAAACTGCCCCAAAAGAAAGTGGGCTAAAGGGACTACTTAATGGCGATGATATAAAAACAAAAGCTCCAAAACAAAGCGCAAACGAGATTGCAGAAAAAGTCCAAAATAAAGTAGAGCAAAAATCAGCAGCTACTGATCTAAAAGATCTTTTAAAAAACTCTGAGAAAAGCACAAAAGAGCCAAAAATCGCAGCTATGCTAAATGAGAGCAAAAAAGAGCAAAAAATAGAGCCAAAAATTGCTCCAAGCCCACTGCCAAGCGCACCAAAGGTGGCAAAAAGCGAAGTTGATGAGCTAAAAGCCTTTGATATACAAAACTATCTAAATAGCATTAGCAAAAAGGCGGCCTCTGCGATAGAAACCACCGCTCCAAGCGGTGCTGAGATGCCAGCTGATATGCAAAGCGAACCCAGCGGTGAGAGCCGCCCTAGCTTTGGCGATGCGATAGAAAACCGCCTAAGCGATAATAACTTTAAAGACATGATAACTGCGCTAAAAATGCAAGATAAAATCATCAGCCGTGATATACAACAAAATAGCGTTCGCACCTTTGCTGCCCAAATGGTAGAAAAAATCAGCGAGTTTAAGCCGCCAGTAACTCGCGTAAATCTCCAGCTGCACCCAGCAGAGCTTGGAGAGGTAAATATTACCATGATAGCACGCGCAAACAACCTACATGTAAATGTAACTAGCGCAAATGCGACCATGGCTTTGTTTTTACAAAACCAAGCTGAGTTTAAGGCAAACCTTGTAAATATGGGCTTTAGCGATATACAAATGAGCTTTAGCGACCACAAAGAAGGTAGCAACGCGCAGCATAGCGGCAACAAAGCCAAAAAAAGCTATGAGAGCGACGAAGATGGTGTTATGATAAATGAGTTTGAAGGCAGTGGCGAGAGTACGCTAGAAATCGTCTTACCTAGATATATATAGGAATTCTAGAATTTAAAATTTCTAGGGAATTCTAGATTTTATTTTTTGGAGTTTTAGAATTCTAGAATTTCTAGGGAATTCTAGAATTTATTTTTTGAGATTTTGGAATTCTAGAATTTCTAGGGAATTCTGGAATTTAAAATTTCTAGAATTTGGGTTTTTAAAAAATCTAGAATTTCTAAGGAATTCTAGATTTTAAAATTCCTTGGGAATTCTATAATTTTATTTTTTGGGGTTTTAGAATTCTAGAATTCCTATATTATTACTTTACTCTTGATTCTTTGATTGATAAAAAATATTTAAAAAATAGATTTATAATTTTTGAAGTGGTGACCCCTACGAGACTCGAACTCGTGTTACCGCCGTGAAAGGGCGATGTCCTAACCGCTAGACGAAGGGGCCACAGCGGTTTTAAAAAAGAACTGGAATTATACCAAGTTTTGCTTAAAAATATATAAAATGGAGAAAATATGAAAAAAATGCTGTTTTTTAGGGCTTTTGCGCTTAGTTTTTTTGCGCTATTTTTTATCTCTTGTGCTAGTAAAAATCCAGCGCAAAACAGCGAGCAATATGAGAGTAAGGCTGTGCAAATGCTGATTATTTCGCCACTTGTGCGTATAAATGATGCTGGTTTTATTCACTTTAACAAAAATGCTCTAAAGGTGCAGATTTACTCAGCTGGTGCTGGGCTTTTTGAGCTAAAAATCGCTGAGAAAATCTGTGTAAATAGCACTTGTTACGCTCCAAAAGACTTTAATGTGAAATTTCTAGGCGATATTTACTATGAAAATATTTTAGCTGATGTAATTGCCTCAAAACCACTTTATAATAGAAAACCACAGCCTAATCTTTGTGGCGGATTTAGCCAAAGTTTTGCTGATATTAGCTACGAGGTTTGCGCTGATAAAACAAGTTTTAAAAGCAAAAAAGCAAAAATCGAGTTTAGAGCTAGTAATGATAAAGAATTTTAAAATTTGTGCTAGAATTGCTTAAAAAATTTTAAGGATAAAAGATGAAAGATTTTTTTAGCGCAGAACTTAGAGCACACTTAGAGACCGCAAAGCTAATGGAGGCTTTAAATGATAAAATTAACGAGGCTTGCGCTCTTGTAGCAAATACGCTAAAAAGCGGTGGCAAGGTGCTAATTTGCGGAAATGGTGGCAGCGCAGCTGATGCCCAGCACTTCGCAGCCGAGCTAACTGGCAGATACAAAACCGAGCGAACCCCTTTGTCAGCAATTGCCCTTAGCACCGATACTAGCGCACTTACAGCTATCGGCAATGACTATGGCTTTGATATGGTTTTTGAAAGGCAAACTCTAGCCTTGTGTGCTAAAAATGACTTGCTAATAGGCATCTCAACTAGCGGAAATAGCGCAAATGTTGTAGGGGCCATAAACGCAGCCAAAAAAATCGGCGCAAAAACCCTTGGTCTGCTCGGCCGTGATGGTGGCGAGCTAGGCAGGCTGTGCGAGTGCTCTATTATCATCCCAGCCAGCGATACTGCGCGCATTCAAGAGATGCATATTTTGGTAATTCATACGCTGTGTATGGCGACAGATGAGGCGTATAAATAAGGCATTTGCCTTTTTATAGGCTCATTTTGCGGAGGCTTTTTACTGCTGCGCACTTGGTGAATTTATTATTTTATCTTCGGCGTGCGACAGGCGCGTGAGAGCAAAAATCGCCTCGCAATTTTAGAGCCGTTTTAGAGCCAGAGTTGTAAAGACTGACAAATTCTAGGGAATTCTAGAATTTACTTTAAAATTTACTAGGAATTCTAGATTTTATTTTAAATTTTACTAGGAATTCTAGATTTTATTTTAAAATTTAGTAGGGAATTCTAGAATTCCCTAGAAATTATCAAAAAATTTACCTTTCTAAATTAAAATTATTCTTAAAAAAAAGGTTATTTGTGAAAATTTGTTATCATAAGGTATTATTTGCGCTTGCGGCGTATTTGTGTGCTTTAAACTTTGTGTTTTTTGCTGCTGTTTTGGACGGGCTTAAAAAGGCTGAAGATCCCGTGCTTTTGGGCTTTACTATCTTTGCTGGGGTGTTTTTTATCTTACTTTCTACGCTTTATGTTCTCGCACCTCCAAGGCTTATTAAAATCACAGGTTCATTTTTTATCGCAGTAAGTGCTTTTAGTGCGTATTTTATGTATAATTATGGCGCCTTGCTAAACCAAGACATGATGATAACAGTGCTAGAAACTGATAATAAAGAAGCCTTCAGCTACCTAAACTTCAAGCTTATTTTATGGACGCTTTTTTTGGTAATTTTGCCAATAGGGCTTTTAATAGCCCTAAAAATAGAGTATAAAAAAGGCATTAAAACAGCGTTTTTACGGGGCTTTTGTGGCTTTGTGCTTAGCCTTAGTTTTGCTGGCGTGCTTGTGCTTTTAAACTCTCAAAGCGTAATTCCATTTTTCCGCAACAACTCAAATCTAAAAAAGCTTCATTTGCCGTATTATCCGATTATTTCTTTTGCTAGGGCGCTAAATTCAAAACTAAGTCCGCCAAAGCCACTTGAAATGATAGCCGCAGACGCTACTAGAATTCCAAATGATGCTAGCAAGCCAAAACTACTAGTTTTTGTGCTTGGCGAGACTGCAAGAGCAGCAAGTTATAGCGCGCTAGGATATAGCAAAAACGACACAAACGCCTACACAAAGCCTTTTGTAGCTGCTAATAAAGCGGCGTATTTTGAGGCTCTTTCTTGCGGGACGCTAACTGCTGTTTCTGTGCCGTGTATGTTTTCTCATATGCCAAGAGTGGCTTACGATGATGATATAAATGCGCAAAATGCTATTGACTTTTTGGCTAGTACAGGCGTGGATGTGAGCTGGTATGGCAATAATAACGGCGGCTGTAAAGGCGTGTGTAATAGAGTGCCGTGGCTGTATTTTGGCAAGGAATTTGATGATATTTTAATCACTGCGCTAAAAAATCAGCTCTCTAACTATGAAAATCAGCCAAAAGACGCTATAATCGTGCTTCATGTCCTTGGCTCGCACGGACCTACCTACTATCAGCGCTATCCAAATGAGATGAAAAAATTCACGCCAACTTGCGATACAAGCGATTTGGCAAAATGTAGTAGCGATGAGATAATAAACACTTATGATAACACGATTTTATACACTGATTATTTAATCAGCGAGTTTATAGCTGAGCTTGAAAAAAACGAGAGCTTTGAGGGCTCGCTTATTTATATTAGCGACCACGGTGAGAGTCTTGGTGAAAATGGCATTTATTTACACGGACTGCCTTATGCTATCGCTCCTGATGAGCAAACGCATGTGCCGCTCATGTTTTATAGCAAAAATGCTGATTTGATGAGTAGGATTAAAAAAGGTGTGAGTTTTAGCCAAGATAATATTTTTCACACCTTGCTAGGGCATTTTGGCGTTTCTAGCAAATACTATGACAAAAATCTTGATATGTTTGAAAGATAGGCTTAGCAAATTCTAGAATTCCTAAGGCAAAATCTAGAATTCCTAGTAGGAATTCTAGATTTATTCTGCTTCAATTTTAAAATTTTGCTATAATTCAAATCTTTAAAAAAAGATTTTAGGTTAAAAATGGGTTTTTATGATTTTCGCTGGGTGATGAGTCTTTTTGGCACAGCTGTTGGGGCTGGGATACTCTTTTTGCCTATCAAGACTGGGGTAAGTGGCATTTATCCAGTGTTTTTTATGATGATTATTGCCTTGCCGATGGTGTATTTTAGCCACTGGGGGCTTTGTAGATATTGCTTTGGGCACAAGGGCGATATCAGCGATGTAAGCCGTGAGTACTACGGGGCTAAGGTCGGTTTTTTCATTACTGCGCTTTACTTTTTTGCCTTTTTGCCAGCTTGTGTGATGTATGGCGTGGGCATTACAAATACCATAATCTCTTTTGCGCAAAATCAGCTTGGTATGATGGATATTTCACGCGCCCTTGTGGTTTTTGCGCTTATTTCTTTTCTTATGCTTGTAATGGTGCTAAAAGAAGATTTGGTAATTAGGGTTTGTGAGGCGCTAGTTTATCCGCTGTGCGTGATACTGCTAGTTTTTTCACTGTATTTGATACAGTTTTGGGATTTTGGCGTTTTTAGTGTAGAGTTTAGTTGGAGTGATTTTTTGCTTACTTGCTTTTTTGCCCTGCCGATTTTGGCTTTTGCTTTTGAGCATACGCCAGCAGTTTCAACCTTTGCTAGTTCTATGCGGCGCAGATACGGCGAGGATAAGGGCATAGAAAAAGCCAAAAAAGTGCTGTTTTTAAACTCTATTTTGCTACTTTTTTTCATAATGTTTTTTGTTTTTTCTTCGCTCATGTGTTTGAGTAGCGATGATTTAGCCAAGGCAAAAGAGCTAAATATTTCAGTAGTTAGCTACTTTGCTATCAAGCTTAATAATGATTTTATAGGATATAGTGCGCCTGTGATTGCCTTTTTGGCGATTGCTACTAGCTTTTTTGGACATTATTTTGGTGCTAGGGAGGGCTTTTGTGGACTTGTGGATAAAGGCTGCGAGCTAGCGGGGAAACCTGCACCAAAGCCAAAGACTCTAAGTAGATTTTGCGATTTGCTTTTTTATGTTTTGATGCTGGTTTGTTCGTATCTAAACCCTAGCATTATTGGGATAATTGATAATCTAACTGGTCCTATTATTGCTGGGATTTTGTTTTTGTTGCCGGTAATTGGCTTTTATAGCGTGCCTAGTTTGAAAAAATACCGCAATATTTGGGCGGATGCTTTTATTTTCATTTTTGGGGCGGTTACGATTTGTACTGTTGGCTTTAATGTAATTAAAGATTTTTTCTAGGGAATTCTAGAATTTTTTCTAGGGAATTCTAGAATTCCTACGAGCAAATTCTAGAATTCCTAGGTAGGAATTCTAGAATTCCTAAAACTAAATTTAAAAAGGATTTATTGTGAAATATTTTTATTCATCATTTGCAATTTCACTTGTGGGTGTTGGGGCTGTGTGGTATTTTGCTGGGATTGCTGGGGCGTATATTTGCGCCTTGCTTGCCATCTTAGAAATTAGCCTTAGCTTTGATAATGCTGTGGTAAATGCTAAGGTGCTAGGCGGCATGGACGAGGTGTGGAGAAGGCGTTTTATCATCTGGGGTATACCTATAGCAGTTTTTGGTATGCGTTTTGCCTTTCCTATTATTATCGTTAGCGTGGCTGCTGGTATAAGTCTGCTTGAGACATTAAACATTGCTATAAACGATATAGCCGCTTACCACGAGCATTTAGAAGCTAACAAAATGGAGATTTATACCTTTGGTGGGGCGTTTTTGCTTATGGTGGCTTTGGAGTTTTTCTTTGCTGGGCGTAGCATTCGCTGGATACCGCTAATTGAGAGTAATAAAGTAATGCTAGCACTAAGTAGAGCAAAAAATGCTAGCGTGTTTGTGGCGATTTTGCTTGGTGTTTTTATCGTGTATTTTGTGGGGCAGATAAGCTGTGCTATTGCGTATTTTGCTGCGATTTTGGCACATATGAGCTTAGGAATTTTGTCTGAGTGGCTAGGTGGGGACGAGTCTAGTGCAAATGAAAGTGCGGCTAGAACAGGGCTTGCTGGGTTTTTGTATCTAGAGACCTTGGATGCGTCATTTAGCTTTGATGGTGTTATAGGCGCATTTGCGATGAGTAATAATGTATTTATTATTATGATCGGTCTTGGTATAGGCGCATTTTTTGTTAGAGCACTTACGCTGTATATGGTAGAAAAAGGCACTTTAAGCGAGTTTAGATTTTTAGAGCATGGGGCGCATTATGCGATTTTAGCCCTTGCTATAATAATGTTTATAAATCTCTTTAGTGAAGTGGGCGAGATCATTACAGGCACGCTTAGCTTTGCGCTTATTGTGCTTGCGTTTTTACACTCAGTTTTGCTAAATAAAAAAGAAAAAAATGTTTGAAAACTCTTTGTTTGGGGCTGAGATTTTAGGGCGTATTTGTGGGATTGACGAGGCTGGGCGTGGTGCCTTGGCTGGAGAGCTAGCTGTGGCAGGATGCGCTTTTGGGGATGGTTTTAGCGAGTTTGGCTTGCTTGATGATTCTAAGAAAATAAGCGAGAAAAAACGAGAAGAAATCTTTGATATAATCACGAAGGAATGCGATTATATCGTGGTTTATTTTAGAAATACTATTATTGATGAGCTAGGGCTTTCAGCCTGCCTTGCAAGAGCTCTAAGGGTGATAAAGGCACATTTTAAAGACTGCTCTTTTATCTACGATGGTAATTGTAACTACGGCGTAAGCGGCATCTCCACGCTAGTAAAGGCTGATAGCAAGGTAGCACAAGTCTCAGCTGCTAGCATAATCGCAAAGGTAAGCCGTGACCGCTCTATGAGGGCTTGGGGGCAAAAATACCCTGAGTTTGGCTATGAAATCCACAAAGGCTATGGCACAAAAGCACACCAAGACGCCTTAGCAAAATACGGCGCAAACGAGCTAACTAGAAAAAGCTTTAAGCTAAAAGGGAATTCTAGAATTCCGTAAAAGAGAATTCCGTAAAACTGGAATTCCGTAAAAAAGAGAATAAATGCTAAAATTTTTATATGAAAATCAGCCAAAAGAGCGTAGCTTTATCCCACGAAAGCTTGAAATAAAAAGTGCTAAGACCTTGCTTTTTGGCTCTATTTTAAGTGGTAAAACTAGCCTAGGGCTTAAGTGGTGCAGTGAGCGTAAAAATGCTTTTTACATTGATGCTAGCGACTTGCGCTATAATATTGATTTTAAAGCACTTTGCGAGTTTGTGCGCCAGCAAAATATAAGCGCACTTTGCGTGGATAATCTTAAAGTAAATCCTGAAATTTTGCCAGATTGTGATGAGATTTTGCTAATTTCTAGGCAAAAAAGCCTTAAAATCGCTGGTTTTGAGAGCGTTTTGCTTAGTGGGCTTGATTTTGAAGAGTTCATTGCTTTTAGCAAAAATAGCGATGAAAGCACGGCATTTGCGGCTTTTATGAGTAGTGGGAATTCCCTGCCAACTGCGCTTAGCAGAGAGCTTTTGGCTTACTCAGTTTTTGCAAATACTAGCGAGCTTGGCTTAAAAGCACTTAGCGCAAATTGCTTGTATGAGAGCCTAAACTTTAATGTAATAGCTGTTTTTAGAGAGCTTAAAGAAAAGAGTAAACTTAGCAAAAACGCTCTTTATAGCGAGTTTGAAGCCTTAGAAGATAAAGGAATAATCGCTTTTGCTAGAAATTATGATGAGAATTCTAGATTTAAGCGTATGTATTTTTGTGATTTTGCTTTGCGCAAGCTTTTTGTGCTTGGCAAAAATCCTAGAAAAATCATTGAAAATATGGTATTTTGCGAGCTTGCAAAAACTGGAGAGCAGGTTTATTTTAAAGGCGAGTTTGATTTTTACTTGCCTAAAAGTAGGGCTGGAGTGTTAGTTTTGCCGTTTTTGCCACCTGAGCTAGCACTTCTAAGGGCAAAAAAACTAGCAAACGATGAAATAAAAGAAATAATAATAATCTCAAACGCCACAGCAAAAAGCGGGAACCTAAGCTCTTGCGTAGTGCGTTTTATGAGCTTTGCCACCTTTGCTGTGGGGTATTTGGAGTAGCAAGAATACTAATCTTTTTTATCATACAGCACCAAAACTTGATTATCAATTAAACATTTTATTATTTTGTAATCCGGAAAAGCTGTCACTAAATTATGAGCTGCTATCCCTAGTGCTGTAAAAAGTCCTGTCACTTGCGTTATACCAGTAGGTATTAAAGCTGCTGCCATACCCAAAGAACGATTAGAGGTATAAACTCTGCATCTAAAACCAGCTGTCTCAACCATCCCTTCAATTATTCCAGCTACTGTAGATGTATTGTTAGCTCCAACTACACAAAAAGATTTTTTTGCTTTAATCATTTCCTTTATCTTTTCTTTTTCCTCCACTGAAACCTTTGGTAAAAGTGAATTTTCGCTATTTAGCATTTATACTCCTTTTTTTTAAATTGCAGCAGAATTTTATCTAGTAAAACCTTATATAAAAATTAAAAAATATAATATTTCTTATTTTTTATCTAAAAAAGAATAAATATTATGCTGTTAGCTTTTAAATTGCTTTTGTTTATATTTCGCTAAAAATTGTGAGTGAAAAATGACAAAACGAGATATAGCAGGATACCTTGGTGTAGATGTACAGACCCTAAGAAACTGGCGAAAAACTAGACCAAATTTGTATAAAACCATAATGCTTGGACTTGAAGTAGAAAATATAATTAAAGAAAACAAAGAACACTTAGAAAGGCTAGAGAAGCTAAAAAATCAAAACAACTATAATTAAAGAAATTTAAGTTAAACTTAGTTACAATTTGCATTTTAAAAAACTTAAGGAATTCTAAATGAAAAGAAAAAAGATTTACAATCCAGCAAGCACAGAGAGCCTTAGCGAACGCAAGGTATTTAACGGCAATCCACACGGAATTCTAAATTTCACAAAGGCAAAATACGAGTGGGCGCTAAAACTTTGGGATCTAATGGAGGCAAACACTTGGTTTCCAAAAGAAGTAGATACCACTGATGATGTGCGAGACTACGCCTTTAATCTCACAGCGCATGAAAAACGCATGTATGATCTAGTGTGGAGCCAGCTTATTTCTATGGATAGCTTTCAGACAAACAACCTAGCTGATAATATAAATCCTTATATCACAGCCCCTGAGATAAATGCGATTTTGGCTCGCCAAGCCTACGAAGAGGCAAATCACAGCAAATCATACGCTGTAATGGTAGAGGCAATCTGCGATAATACCGATCTAATTTATGAAATGGAAAAGCACGATGAGGTTTTGCGCCGTAAAAATGACTATATTTCAAGCGTTTATGAAGAGCTAGCAGGCGAGGTAACTGATGAAAAGCTACTTTTAGCAATGGTGGCAAATCAAATTTTAGAAGGAATTTATTTTTACAGCGGATTT
This sequence comes from Campylobacter magnus, assembly GCF_028649595.1. NCBI lineage: Bacteria > Pseudomonadati > Campylobacterota > Epsilonproteobacteria > Campylobacterales > Campylobacteraceae > Campylobacter > Campylobacter magnus. The sequence goes on along the minus strand of NZ_JAQSLK010000005.1, from coordinate 134,181 downwards.
TCTGCTATTTACGCGCTTGCAAGGGCAGGCAAAATGCTAGGTTCTGCGCAAATGATACGCTTTATCCAAAGAGATGAGATTACGCATCTACTGCTTTTTCAAAACATGATAAATAGCGTGAGAAAAGAACGCCCTGAGCTATTTACCGATGAACTTTGCGAGAAAATCTATGATATGTTTAGAAAAGCTGGTGAGCTAGAAATCGAGTGGGGCAAATACATAACTCAAAACCAAATCATGGGCTTAACTGATGAAATAATCACAGAATACATCCACTACCTAGTAGATAACCGCCTAACATCAATAGGGCTAAAAAAACTTTATGATGCTAAGCATCCTATTAAATGGGTGGATGATTTTAGTAAATTTAACGATCAAAAAAGCAACTTTTTTGAAAGCAAGGTTACAAATTACAGCAAAGGTAGCCTAAGTTTTGATGATTTTTAAAAAAATATATAAAAATAGCTAAAATTAAGTTTGTTTTTAGCTTTAAAAAAATAAAAGTGTGATATAATGCGCTTTTGCAATTCTAAACAAAGGTAAAACAATGAAAAAATTAGTTTTCTTGTCTGCGGTTTTCGCAGCTATTTTCATGGCTGGTTGTAGCTCAAAAGCTCCAACTACAACTACAAACAACGATATGTATAGCAAAGACATGGCTAGCATTATCAACGGAATTAACAGCAGAGTTCAAAATATCTATTTTGACTTTGATAAGTTCAACATCCGTGCTGACCAACAAGGCGCACTAAATAGCAATGCTGCTCTATTCAATAGTGGCGATGCAATGGGTCTTCGTGTTCTTGTAGAGGGTAACTGCGATGAGTGGGGTTCTGATGAGTATAACTACGCTCTTGGCGTAAAACGCGCTAAAACTGCAAAAGATGCTCTAGTAGCTCAAGGCGTAAGCGAGAGTCGCATCGAAATCGCTTCAAATGGCGAGAGCAAACCAGTTTGCACTGAGCGTTCAAAAGCTTGCGATGCTCAAAATCGTCGCGACGAATTTAGAGTAATGCAATAAGCTCTAAAAAGAGATAATTGATGAAATTTCATCTTATCTTGCTAGCCCTGCTAGGGGCTAGCTCTCTTTTTGGCGCAGAAACTTCAGCTTTTAAAAGCAAGACCGCCCAAAATGAAGCTATATCAAATGCTCAGTCTGATATAGTAGACGCTAAGCAAAATATCGAAGGCTTACAAAGCGTAGTAGGTGGACTAAGCGAAGCTAATCAAAAACTAAGTATCAGAATAGGTGATGTAGAAAGTGCTCTAAAAGACGATATCAGCGTCCAAATAGAACAAATCAAAAAAAGCCAAGCAGAACAAAGCGAAAAGCTTGATAAGCTAACCGAGGCTGTAAAAGCACTAGGTGCTGCTATGGGAACTAAGACAAAAACCGAAAAAACTGATAAAAAAAGAGATAGCAAGCAAGAAGAGAAAAAAAGCTCTAAAGAACAAACAAAATCTGTAGCAAAAGAAAATGCCCCAGATATAACTAAAATTGAGCCAAAAGCCGTTTTAGACCTTGCTGATAAAGCTTACAAAGATAAAAAGTATAGCGATGCAAAAAAAGCCTTTGCCTTGCTTTTAGATAAAAACTATAAGCCAGCCTATGCTAACTTTATGCTAGGCGAAATCGCTTACCATTCAAAACAATACGCTGATGCTATTCCTTATTACAGAGCTAGTGTGAATCTATATGATAAAGGCAACTATATGCCAAAACTACTTTATCACACTGCAATTAGCTGTGATAAAATCGGCGATACTGCAAACGCAAATAAGTTTTACGCTGCGCTAAAACAAGCCTATCCAGATAGCGCTGAGGCAAAAGTAGCGCCAACTCGCAATTAAGCAATGCTAGTTCATATTTGCTGTAGCGTAGATAGCGATTATTTTTTAAAACGCCTTTGCGCTACGCAGGATAAAAGTAAAATCACAGCCTACTTCTACGACCCAAATATCCATCCTTATAGTGAGTATTTGCTGCGCCTAAATGATGTAAAACGCTCATGTAAAAAACTGGGAATTGCTCTAATTGCTGGCGAATACGACTATGAAAGCTGGCTAAAAGGCACAAAAGGGCTTGAAAATGAGCCTGAAAAAGGCGAGCGCTGTAAATATTGCTTTGATTTTCGCCTTGAAAATACTGCCAAAAAGGCTTTAGAACTTGGCAAAAAGTGTATTACAACCACACTTTTAATGAGTCCAAAAAAAGAGTTTAAGCTTCTAGAAAATCGCCTAAAAGAAATCTCGCAAAAATATAATATAGAGTATCTTGCCCCTGATTTTCGCAAAGGCGGAGGCACTATCGAACAATTTGCCAATGCCAAAAAAGAACAACTCTATCACCAAAACTACTGCGGCTGTCTATACGCTCTAAATATGTGCAGGACTGAGGCATATCTAAGCGAGCTTAGCTGTCCTATAAGCAAGCAAATCCAGCCAGCAAGCGCATTAGAGCGAATAAAACTTTATAAAAAAGTAGAAAAATACGAAAAAAGTAATATCACCTTTGAGCTTAGAAAAACTAGAATTCAAAATTACCGTTTAATTAGCGCAAGTCTCGAAATAGATTCAAAAATTAAGCCTAGCTACATCCTTTTTGGCTCTCTTTTACCAAAAGAAAAAAGCTCATTTAAGCTTGAAAAAAAAGCTCATATCGCTTGCGCGAAAGACTATATTTGGCTAGTAGATTTAAAAACTTTTAATAAAATCGCAAAAACTAAGTATAAAAGCACAAAAGAGCTGTATTTTAGCGCCCCAAGCCTAAAAAAAGAGTTAAAAGCGCGTCAAAAGCTAAGCGGAATGCTCTCAAACAACCCTATAATCGTGCTGGATAAGATAAAAACCGCAAATTATACTTTAAAACTAAAAAGTTTGTCATTTTCTAGCACTACTGAAATTCTTTCAAAAATTTAGTCTAACAAAGCAAAAAATAAGTAAAAATTAGCTAAAATCGGCGACTTACAAAATAAAAATTAAAGGAAATACCATGGCGGTACAAAAACACCAAATCCACGAAACCGATGAGGATTTCGCAACTCTACTTGAAGAGTCTTTCAAAAAAGAATCAAACGGTTCTCTATGCGAAGGTGAAATTGTCAATATCAAGGACAATGAAGTCCTAGTCGATGTTCGCAAAAAATCTGATGGAGTAATGGATATCAGCGAAATCACAGCAAACGACGGCTCTTTAAAATACAAAATTGGCGATAAAATCGAAGTTCTAATCACAGGCTCAAGAGGTGGTCGCCCGATAGTATCACACAAAAAAGCTCTTGCTAAATCAAAAGTAGCTGATTTTATCGCAAAATACGATGAAAATGCTGAAAATGTATTTGAAGTAAAAATCGCTAGCAAAAATAAAGGCGGATATGTAGCATATGATGAAAATGGCGTAGAGTTTTTCATCCCTCGTTCGCAAATGAGAGAGACAAATGTAGGAACTATAACAAAAGTAAAAGTTATCAAAGTAGATGCTGAGGAAAATAGTATCGTAGCTTCAAAACGCCGCATGAGCGATGCAGGTCGCAAAGAGCGCAAAGAAGCTTTGGAGCAAATTGCAGCACGCACTGGCGAGGTTGTAACTGGTGTGATCAAAAAAATCACAAGCTATGGAATGTTTGTTGATGTAGGTGGCGCAGATGGCTTAGTTCATTATAAAGAAATCAGCTACAAAGGCCCTATCAATCCAGCTTCGCTATACAAAGAAGGCGATAGCGTGGATGTGAAAATCATTAGCTACGATAAAGATAAAAAACACCTTTCATTATCGATCAAAGCCGCTCAGCCAGATCCATGGAGTGAGATAAAAGAAGGTCTTAGCGTAGGCGATGCTATACGCGTAACTGTTAGTAATATCGAACCTTATGGTGCATTTGTAGACCTTGGCAATGATGTAGAGGGCTTTTTACACATTAGCGAGATTAGCTGGGATAAAAATATCAGCAATCCAAAAGACTTTATCAAAGAAGGCGAGAGCATTGATGTAGAGGTTATTGAGATAAACCACGACACTCGCCGCCTAAGAGTGAGTTTAAAAAATCTTCTTGCTAAGCCTTTTGATGAGTTTAAAGCTGAGCATAAAGCAGGCGATATTTTAAAAGGCGAGATAGTTAGCACAACTGAGTTTGGTGCTTTTGTGAAAATTCCTACAAAATCAAGCTTTGTAGAAGGTTTACTACACAATGAAGATGCCAGCTGGGATAGAGGCAAGAGATGTAAAGATTTCTTAAAAGTAGGAGAGAAAATCGAAGTAAAACTTATCAAAATTGATGATAAAGCCGGCAAAATCTCTCTTAGCCTAAAAGAGCTTCAAGACAGCCCTATTGCAGACTTTGCTAGCAAGCACAGCGTAGGCGATAAAGTAACTGGCAACATTAAAGATGTAAAAGACTTTGGCGCGTTTGTAGAACTTGAAGGTGGCATAGAAGCACTAATTCGCAAAGAAGACGCTACTGATGAGCTAAGCGTTGGTGCTAGCATTGAAGCAGCTATTGCTGATATTGATAAAAGCAAGGCTAGAATTCGCCTTAGCCAAAAGAAACTAAGAGTTCAAAAAGAGCGTGAGGCACTTGATAAATTTAACGCTGCTAGTGATGATAAAATCACAATCGGTGATATTATCAAAGAACAGCTAAACTAGATAGTTTTAAAATCTAGAATTCCTAGCTAGGAATTCTAGATTTTTAAGATAAAAAAGGACTTGGCTTGAACATTCGTGTGATGTATTTTGCGCTAGTGTTTTTGGGTGTTTTTGTTTTTATGGCTGGACTTTTGCTACTAAAATATGCACAAGTTAGCCCACTAAATTTCACCGCCGAAAATATAGAGACAAATGTCCTAAACCAAGAAAATACCGCTACTGCAAGTGGCTGGATAAGCAAGGTAGCTCAGTTTAAAGCTAGCACAGAGGTCTTGCCAGTAAATTTCATTCATATAGAAATCAACGACAATTACCCTAAGCCTATCCCGCCAGCCCCAAAGATAAACTATGAAGTAATAGTGGCAAAATGCACGGATTATTCGTTATTTTGTATGAGGCGTCTGGCTAGGTCTATGGATATAGATTTGAGCGTAGCAAAGGTAGGAGATGTGCATAACATTATCATCGCAGCACCTTCAGCAGCAGCGGCAAATAGCTTTGTAACAGAGCTAAAACAATACAATATCAACTCAAAAATAAAGGCTTTAAAATGAAAAAAGTCATAGTTTGTGATGCTATTCATCCGGTGGGATTTGAAATCCTAAGAGCGCAAAAAGACATCGAAGTAATCGACGCTGCCAGCGTCCCAAAAGACGAACTCCCAGCACTTGTAAAGGGCTGTGATGTAGCAATTACTAGAAGTTCTACTGATTGTGGTAAAGAGTTTATAAACTCAGTTCTTGGCTTAAAAGCACTAGTAAGAGCTGGTGTGGGCGTGGATAATGTAGACATTGATGAGTGTTCAAAGCACGGAATAATCGTAATGAATGTCCCTACAGCAAACACAATCGCAGCTGTGGAGATGACAATGTGCCACCTGCTAAACTCAGCGCGCAACTACGTAGCAAGCGTAAATGACTTGCAGCAAAACAAAACTTGGAAGCGTGAGAAATGGTATGGCACTGAGCTTTTTGGCAAAACGCTTGGAATAATCGGCTTTGGAAATATTGGCTCTCGTGTTGGCGTGCGAGCGCTAGGCTTTGGTATGAAAGTCATCACTTACGACCCATATATAGAACCTAGCAAGGCTACAAGCGTTGGCGTAGAATATACCAAAAACTTCGATGATATCCTAAAATGCGATTTTATCACTATTCACACGCCAAAAAACAAAGAAACTATAAATATGATAGATGAAGAGCAAATCGCAAAAATGAAAGACGGCGTTCGCCTAATAAACTGTGCTCGTGGCGGTCTATACAACGAAGATGCGCTGCTAAAAAATCTACAAAACGGCAAAATTGCCTTTGCTGGCATTGATGTGTTTGTAAAAGAACCAGGCAATACTCATCCGCTACTAGATCTAGCAAATGTAAGTGCGACTCCGCACCTTGGCGCAAATACGCTAGAAAGCCAAGAAAATATAGCGCGTGACGCAGCCGAGCAAGCTATACAAGCAGCCAGAGGTATTTGCTATCCAAATGCTCTAAATCTACCGATAAAAACAGAAGAACTGCCTGCTTATGTAGAGCCATTTATTGAGCTAACTAGCAAGATTGCGTATTTTGCCGCTCAGCTTAGCGAGGGTGCTATCAAAAATATAACTCTTTTTGCTAATGGCGATATTGCAGAGCATGCAAACAACATGCTAGCCTTTGCTTTGGTGGGTGCTTTAAAAAGTAGCCTTGGAGAGGCGATAAACTATGTAAATGCTAGCTTTGTAGCAGAGGAAAAAGGTATACAAACCGCTATACAAACCAAGCCTGCAAGTGGATATAAAAACAAAATCAGCGTCCAAATCACCACAGATAATGGTAGCGTAAAAATCGGCGGAACTGTCTTTGGCGATGATGAGCAACGCATTGTTACTATGGGGGACTTTAAGACTGATTTTAAACCAAAAGGTCGCATGATAGTCTTTAAAAACACTGATGTGCCAGGCGTTATCCGTGATGTATCAAGCATTCTAGCAAGTGCTAATATCAATATAGCTGATTTCCGCCTAGGCCGTGGGGATGGTGGGGCTTTGGCTGTTATCTTGGTAGACCAAGAAATAAGCAAAGAAGTGCTAGCGAAGCTAAATGCGCTAGAGACTTGCATTTGGGCACGCTGCGCTGAGCTATAAGACAAATTGTTATTAGTGACGGATTGCGACTTAAACTAAAAAGCCACCGCCTTGCCCTGAATTACGTATTCTAGGGCTACGGCGGCAGCTTTTTAGTTTAAGCACACTACGCCTATTCTAAAATTTGTAAAAAAGAATAAAAACTATAAATTTAAAAAAGGAGTAAAAATGGCAAGTTATCAAATGGGAGATCTAAAAAAAGGTCTAAAAATAGAAATAGATGGAATTCCGTTTAAAATCGTAGAATATCAGCATGTAAAACCTGGCAAAGGTCCAGCTTTTGTGCGCGTGAAAATCAAAAGCTTTATAGATGGCAAAGTGCTTGAAAAGACCTTCCACGCAGGCGATAAATGCGATGCACCAAACCTTGAAGAAAAGCAAATGCAATACCTCTATGATGATGGCGAGAACTGCCAGTTCATGGATACTGAGAGCTACGAGCAAGTAGCTATTAGTGATGAGGATGTAGGCGAGGCAAAAAAATGGATGATTGATGGACTTATGGTTCAAGTGCTATTTCACAATGGTAAAGCTATCGGCGTAGAAGTCCCACAAGTTGTAGAACTAAAAATCGTAGAAACTCAGCCAAACTTCCGTGGTGATACTCAGGGCTCAAACAAAAAGCCAGCTACGCTAGAAAGTGGTGCAGTTGTTCAAATACCATTTCATGTATTAGAAGGCGAGGTTATCCGCGTAGATACTGTGCGTGGCGAGTATATAGAGCGTGCTGGCAAATAAAATATAAAGCCACTTAAAGCCTTGGGAATTCTAGAATTCTAGTTTAAGGAATTCTAGAATTCCTAAGAAAATTTTATAATTTTCTACTTTAAAAACTTTTGGAATTCTAGTTTTAGGAATTCTAGATTTTGGGGGTTAGGGGGTATTTAAGCCCCTAGGAATTCTAGATTTGGGAATTCTAGGAATTCTAGATTATGGAATTCTAGAATTCCTAAGAAAATTTTATAATTTTCTACTTTAAAAACTTTTGGAATTCTAGTTTTAGGAATTCTAGTTTAAGGAGTTCTAGTTTAGGAATTCTAGTTTAAGAATTTTAGTTTAAGGAATTCTAGAATTCCTAAAAAAATTTTATAATTTTCTACTTTAAAAACTCTAGGAATTCTAGAATTCTTCCTAGTTCTTTTTTAAAACTCTTTTTTCTAGTAAAAGAATTTAATGAAAAGTTGAATTTTACAACAAATTTACAAAAAATTTCTAAAATCGCCCAATTTTTTTTGAAAATAAGGAGGGTGTAAAATGAACTTTTCAAGTATGAAGGTGGGCTCTAGAATAGGCCTTGGTTTTGGCATTGTGATCGTGCTTATTTTGTTGCTTGTAGGCATCGGCATCGTGCAAATCAACAAAGTAAATAGCATGCTATCACAAATCAATGATATAAACGCAAAGCAACAACGCTATGCTATTAACTTTCGTGGCTCAGTTCACGATAGAGCAATTGCTATTCGTGATGTGGTGCTAGTAGATGAAGAAGCCCAGCTAAATGCTCTACTTGCTACCATAAATAAACTAAATGAGTTTTATATCACTAGCTACAATGACATGGAGGCTATGAACAAAACCGGCGTAGCAACAAACGAAGAGCTTAGCATACTAAAAACCATCCAAGACATAAGAGTAAAAACCGAAGCATCATACAAAAATGTTATAGAGCTAAAAAAAGCAGGTGACACCGCAAAGGCAAAAGAGCTTTTGATGCACGAAACAGCCGGACATTTTGTTAGTTGGCTAGCTGCTATTAACAAATTCATTGACCTTGAAGAAAAGCTAAACACCGAGCTTACAAACGAAGTCCGCTCGATCACTGGTGGCTTTATCAATCTTATGATAGTAATGGGGCTAATCGCTATTGCAATTGCGATTTTCATCACTATAGCAGTGGCTAGAAGTATTATCACTCAGCTTGGAGGCGAACCAGGAGATGTTAGCCGTGTGGTTCAACAAGTAGCTCGTGGTAATCTATGCGTAAAAGCTACTACAAAGTATCCAGACAGCCTTTTAGCACACACAATAGCGATGAAAAACAAGCTAGCTGAAATCTCAGGCAATGTCCAAGCAGCTATTAACTCAGTAGAGGATAAAACTGCGATTTTGATAAATAACTTTAGCAAAGTAAGCAGCAACATCACAGAACAAAGCAAAATCACAAGCACTAGCTCAGAAATCATCACTAGCGTCGTAGCTGGTACTAATGAGATGATGAAAATGACTAGTGAGACAGGCGTGAACTCAAACGAAGCCACCAAGCTAAGCAAAGAGGGTAAAGAAGCTAGTGATTATGTAGCAAGCAAAATGCAGGAAATCCGTGAAAATGTAATAAAACAAGCCGAGCAGATCAAGCTGCTTAGCAATCACGCAAATGAAATCGGCGGCGCTACTGAGCTTATTAGCGAGATAACTGATCAAACAAACCTGCTTGCGCTAAATGCAGCTATTGAGGCAGCTAGAGCTGGTGAGGTTGGTCGTGGATTTGCTGTTGTGGCTGATGAGATCCGCTCGCTTGCAGAGCGCACAGGCAGTGCTACTGATGAGATAGCAAATACTATCAAGCTTATCCAAAAAGAAGTAGCTAACGCAGTCCAAATCATCGAAGCTAGCGTGCCAAGAGTAGAAGAGGGTTACGAGCTAGCAAATAATGTGGCTGCAATGCTAAATAATATTTACACCACAAGCTCTGACTCATCTCAAAAAGCAAATAGTGCTGTAAAAGTAGCCCAGGCTGGCGAAAAATCGATGAAAGAGCTAAACGCAAATGTAGAAAGCATAGTTGAGACTGCAAAATTTACAAAAGAAAATATGGATACAAGCTTGGAGAAAATCGCAGAAATGAAACAAGAAGTAAGAGCTCTTGGCAAGGTTATGGAGTTCTTTATTTGCGATATTAAAGCCTAGTTTAGCTATCTTTTTGAGGCTTTTGGGGAATTCTAGAATTCCCTACTATGTCATCGCCCCTTGGGGGGATCTCTGTATGGAATTCTAAATTTTAGGAATTTTAGAATTCCTAGCTGTATTTTCATAAGGAATTCTAAATTCTAGGAATTCTAGATTATTTGGGGGCAAAATATAAAAATCACAAGAAAAAGATCTGCTAATTAGCAAAGTATAAAATAATTGCTAAAATTATGCTATTATTTGAGTTTTTAAAGGATTTTTATGTATAAGCATTTTTTTAAACGCATTTTAGATTTTATTGCTGCTTTGCTTTTGATTATTTTATTTTCGCCTATTATGCTTTGGGCTGCGTGGCGCATAAGGCGTGAGCTTGGCTCGCCGGTGCTTTTTACCCAAGCACGCCCTGGACTAAATGCTAAGATTTTTAAGATTTATAAGTTTCGCACGATGAGTGATGAGCGTGATGAAAATGGTAATTTGCTCCCTGATGAGCTTCGCCTAAAAGGCTTTGGCGCAAAGCTTAGGGCTTCAAGCATTGATGAGCTGCCACAGCTTTTTAATGTGCTAAAAGGCGATATGAGCTTTATTGGCCCACGCCCTTTGCTTGTAGAGTATTTGCCGCTTTATTCGCCTAGGCAGGCTAGCAGGCACTCTGTGCGCCCTGGTATAACTGGACTTGCGCAAGTAAATGGCAGAAACGACATCAGCTGGGCAGCAAAGCTAGAACACGACGCCATTTATGCTGAGAATTTAAGCTTTTTGCTTGATATTAAAATCGCACTTCTTACCATAAAAAAAGTGCTAAAAAAAGAAGGCGTAAGCAAGGCTGGCATGGCTACTACGGAGAAGTTTAATGGCAAAAACTAAAACTATATACATTTACGGTGCTGGCGGGCATGGGCTAGTTTGCGCTGATATCGCTAGGGCTGTGGGATACGAAAATATCATCTTTTTAGACGACAGCCCTGCGCTTGATAGCGATATAACCTCTCTTTGCTATCACGATGAGCTTGAGCGTTATGATATGTTTGTAGCAATAGGTTCAAGCACAGTGCGAGAAAAAATCAGCCAAAAAATCCAAAACGCAGGCTTTAATCTAATAAGCCTAATCCATCCAAATGCGCTTATATCAAGCTCTGCTAGCCTCTCAGCTGGCGTGTGCGTGATGCCAGGGGCTATCATAAACGCAAAGGCTAAAATCAGCTCAGGTGCTATCATAAACTCTGGCGCACTTATAGAACACGAATGCGCTATCGGCGAGTATGCTCACATCTGCCCGCGAGTAGCGCTTGCTGGGGCTTGCGTGGTGGGCGCTCATGCGTGGGTTGGTATAGGCAGCTGCACTATTCAGGGCATAAAAATCGGCGCAAATGCTATGATAGGCGCAGGCTCAGTTCTCGTGCGAGATATCCCAGATAATGCCAAAGCCTATGGCAATCCAGCCAAAGTGCGCTAGGAGTGCTAGATTTTAAAATTCCTTAGGAATTCTAGAATTCTTAGGCTTGTTGGCTTTAGGAATTCTAGATTTTAGAGCTCTTGCCTTAAAATTCCTTGGGAATTCTAGAATTCCTAGGCTTTTTGGCTTTAGGAATTCTAGAATTTAAAATTTTTGCCTTAAAATTCCTTAGGAATTCTAGAATTCCTAGATATTTTTGCTATAATACCTTTGCCTGAATAGTTCGTGGCACGTTTTTATGGGGGTCTAACGAAATAGTATTGGCAAGATCGCTTGCGTGCGGTGTGATGACGGCGGGCTAGTCCGCGCTGTCCCTAAAGTGCGTGGCTCATTGCAAGTTTGGCTTATGTAGGCCGAGCAAAGGAACGGACGGCTATTTGGGTATAAAAGGATATAAATGAAAGTTTTGATAATAGGAAATGGCGGGCGTGAATACGCTATTGCTAGAAGGCTAAAAAATGATGGTTGCGAGCTTTTTGTAGCACCGGGTAATGCAGGCACTGCAAAAATCGCTACAAATGTTGATATAAAGGGCTTTGATGAGCTTGCTACTTGGGCAAAGGATAATGAAATCGAGCTTTGCGTAGTTGGCCCTGAAAATGCTCTAAGTGATGGCGTGGTTGATATTTTCAAAAGTCATGGGCTAAATATCTTTGGCCCTAGCAAGGCAGCAGCTAGATTAGAGGGCTCAAAGGCCTTTATGAAGGAGTTTTTAGCTCGCCAAAATATCCGCACAGCACGCTTTATAAACACGCATGATAAAGCAGAAGCAGATGAGTTTATTGAAGCAATTTTTAATAGTGAAAATCCAAGCGGCAAAATCGTAGTAAAAGCTGATGGGCTCTGTGCTGGAAAAGGCGTGATAATCGCCTCTAGTGCAGATGAGGCAAAAAGGGCAGCTGCTGATATGCTAAGTGGTGCTAGCTTTGGCGATGCTGGCAAAAGAGTGGTGATCGAGGAGTTCTTGGGCGGCTTTGAGCTAAGCTTTTTTGCTATTTGTGATGGCAAAAACTTCGTTAGTCTGCCAGTAGCCCAAGATCATAAAAGACTAAAAGATAACGATGAGGGCCCAAATACTGGCGGCATGGGGGCTTATGCGCCAAGTATGCTAGCAAACGCAGCTCTTATTACTAGAGTAGAAAATGAGATTGTTCGCCCTACGCTTGATGGTATGAGCCGTGAGGGTGCGCCTTTTTGTGGAGTGCTTTTTGTAGGGCTTATGGTAGTTGACGATACGCCTTATGTGCTTGAGTTTAATGTGCGTTTTGGCGATCCTGAGTGCGAGGTGCTAATGCCTTTGATCGAAGGAAATTTTGCAAAAACCTTGCTAAATGCAGCGCAGGGCAAGCTAGAAGATATCAAGCTTGCTGGTAAGTTTGCTGTGGGCGTGGTGATGGCAAGCCATAACTATCCATATGGCGCAAGTAAGCCAGCGCAAATTTTTGTAGAAAACGAACCTGAGGGCTCTCACATCTGCTACGCAGGCGTTAGCGATGATGCTGGCAAGCTAGTAGCAAGTGGGGGGCGAGTTCTAGTGGCTGTGGGACTAGGCACTAGCATAGAAGCAGCGCAGGCTAAGGCCTACGAGCTGGTTGGCAAAATCAGCTTTGAGGGTGCGCAGTGGCGCAAAGATATAGCCTATCAAGCATTAAGAAAATAAAATTACTTAGGAATTCTAGAATTCCTAGAATTCCTAGGACTTAAATCTAGAATTCCATAAACTAGAATTCCATAAACTAGAATTCCTAAGACTTAAATCTAGAATTCCTAAACTAGAATTCCCAATCTAGAATTCCTAAACTAGAATTCCTTAAAGCTAGAATTCCTTAAACTAGAATTCCCAATCTAGAATTCCTAAAACTAGAATTCCTAGGGCTTAAATACCCCCTAACCCCCAAAAACTAGAATTCCTAGAATCAAAATCTAGAATTCCTTGAAAAAATCACGAAAATTTTCTAAAAATAAAGCAATTCAAAGCAAAATCTGCTAAAATACAGCTTAAATATTTTTGATTGGGTAAAAAATGGAGAGTATCGCTGAACGCTTAGAGCGTGAAAATATCAGGCTCGCAAGCTTTAATAAACGCTTGTTTGCGTATTTGATCGATGATGTGATTATCTCGGCGCTATTTTTTGTGATATATTATGATGCGTTTAAAAACGCTGCTAGCGATGCGCAGACGATGATAGCTGTGATAAACTCGTTTATCTGGCAATTAGTGCTTTTAAAGGTGCTTTATCATACATTTTTTGTGTGGCGATACGGCGCAAGTCTTGGCAAAATCGTGATGAAAATCATGGTGCTAGATGGCGAAATTTTAGACTTTCCAAGCCTGCCAAAGGCACTAATTAGAGCTTGTGTGCGGATTATAAGCGAGTGGTGTTTTTATCTAGGATTTATCTGGATGCTAGGAAATGCTGCTAAGCAAAGCTGGCATGATAAACTAAGTGGGACTATTGTTTGTGAAAATAAATAAATCTTTTATACTTTTTGCGCTGTTTTTATCTAGCTTACAGGCTAGGGTAGAAAATGTAGAGTTTGTGGCAAAAGAAGTCCATAAAGAGGGCTCAATAGTAACAGCCACTGGCGATGTGCTAGTATATAGTCCAAGCTACTTAATAAGCGCAAAAAGAGCCAAATACGACGAAAAAAACGAGATTGTAGAGCTTTTTGAAAATGTAAGTATTTTGCGAAATAATGAAGAAGCTACAAACTCAAATTACGCAAAAATAAATCTAAAAACAAATGAAATCACCACAGATAACGCCTTTGCTATGCATCAAAACAAAGAGCTGTGGATAGCTAGCGAGCAGTTTTGTTCAAGCGATGCTCGCATAGATACAAGCAAATCAATAGTCTCAAGCTGTAATGTGGATGAGCCTGACTGGCATATAGAGTATAAAGATGGATATTTAGATAAGCAAAAAAAATATCTACATATTTATAATCCAGTTTTTTATGGAAATTTACCTTTTGTTGGCAATACGCCTTTGTTTTATTTGCCTTATTTTGGCTTTAGCACCGATAAAACTCGCAGAACTGGCTTTTTAACGCCTAACATTGCGTTTTCAAAAAGCGAAGGATTGTTTTTTGAACAGCCTTTTTATATAGCTGAGTATAACGAGTGGGATTTAGAGCTAAATCCGCAGATTCGCACAAACCGTGGTGCCGGATTATACGCTACATTTCGTTTTGCAGATTCGCCTTATTCTAGCGGATATATTCGCACAGGATTTTTCAAAGATTCTAAAAAATACCAAGACAAAAATAGCCTAAAATACAGCACTCATACAGGCGTTGAGGTAGAATACGATAGGGACAAGCTAGCAAAATACCTAGTTAATGGCGATTATGGCGAGGGGCTTTATGTGCGTTTTAAGCATTTAAATGACTTTGATTATTTAAACTTGCGTGAAAATGGCAACTCAGCCTATGACTCTTTGGTTCACTCAAAAATAAATTATTTTGTAAATACAAAAGAGCATTATTTTGGTATTTATGCAGATTATTACATAAACACAGCTAAAATCGCTACAAAATACGGCAATAAAGACACGCTTCAAGAATTGCCTACTTTACAATACCACAGCTACTTAGATAGCTTTTTAAGTAAAAACCTTACTTACTCACTAGATGTAAAATACCATAACTATACTAGAAAAATAGGTACAAAAGCGCAACAATTTGAGCTAAATCTGCCTGTTGGATTAAATTTTACTTTGCCTGGCGAGTGGGCAAACCTTAGCTACACGCACAATCTTTATGCTACACATATAAGTTATCAAAAAAGCTTTGAGCTAGATAAAAATGGCTTTATGAGAGACAAAAATAATGAAAAATATGCTCGCAGCTGGAGCGAGATAGCACTAAGCAGTGATTTGGCTAGGGCCTATGATGTCTTTGGTGGGCTATTTCATACTATGAACTTAAAGCTTTCTTATATCCAGCCAGGATATAAATATGGAGAAATCGCAGAGCGTTTGTATACTTTTGATAAAGATGAGAGCGAAGAAAACTTTGTAGAGCAGCTTGATAAAAAATATCAAAGACAAACGCTAAATGCTGGCATCATTCAGTATCTTTTTAATAGTGATAATAAAAAAATCCTAAGGCACTCTTTAAATACTAGCTATTACACAAACAAAGGTAGGTTTGCAACTACTGATAATCGCCTTGATTTATATTTTGATTATTTTACTGCTTTTAGCAAGCTTACTTACGACCATGAAAAAAAGAGGCTAGTCTCTGCGCAAAATGGTATAGCTACTACTTATAATAAGCTATATTTTGATATTCGTGATAGCTATGATGTGAAATTTGATGATTTTAATATAAAAAGCAAATCACATTTTCTTCAAACATCAGCGCATTATACCTTTCCAAAAGACATAAGGGTATTTGGATCTTATGCTTATGACTATGTAGAAAAATACACAAAAATGTGGCAAATAGGTATCTCTCAATATCGCAAATGCTGGAATTATGGCATTTATTTTAGACGCAATACAGACCCTATAAACACTTCATATGGTCCTGAGCCAAAGACTAAAAATAGTGTAATGGTATTTTTTGCCTTTTATCCTTTTGGTGATTTTAACTATGACTTTTCGCTTAAATCAAAAGATGTGATGTATTAAAAGAGAAAAAATGTTTGAAGATCAAATAAATGCTGCTGATATACTCTTTGATATGCTCCCAGCCGAGCAGTTAAAAAGTAGCAATTTTTTATTAGTTTGTCTTAGCTTAGAAGGCGTTGCTTTTTGTAACCACTTAGCTAGCAAGCTTGATCTTGATTATGAGCTGTTTTTTAGTGCTGGCATAATGGCACCAAATAACCCTGAGTGCGAGATAGCCTGCGTTGGAGAGAGTGAAGAGATAGTGCTAAATGATGCTCTTATAACTTGCTTTGGTATCACACAAGACTTTGTATATGGTCAAGCAAAAAGGGTGTATGAAGAAAAAGTGCTAAAACAAGTTTATAAATACCGCAAAGGCAATTTGCTAAGCTTTATAAAAGGGCGAAATATTCTTTTGGTAAATGATGGCTGCGAGAGTGGCGCAAAGCTAACAGTAGCAGCTAAGAGCATGGCTAGCCTTGGGGCAGCTAGTATTAGCCTTGCTTGTGCGGTGATGCCTGAGAGCTTAGCTATTAGCTCGGCTGCTTTCTTAGACTTTATTTACTGCGCAAAAAAGGCGCAAAAGTTTGTAAACACAGCATTTTATTACAAAAACAAACTAGTTTTTAGTGAAGCTGAGGTGCTAAAAATCCTAGAAGAAAGCCCACACTACCTGCCACTTCAAAAAGTAAAAGAACAAAGCAAAGAACAAAATAAAGAGCAAATCAAGGAGTAAAGATGAAAGTTCAAGTAGATTTACAAAACCAAACACAGATTTTTGAGGTTAATAAAGTCGCTCGCCAAGCTGCAGGAGCAGCACTTTTGCGTATAGGAAAAACAGTATTATTAGCTACAGTTGCGCGTGATCCTGAGCCTGTGAGTGAGGATTTTTTGCCCCTTACAGTCCAATACATTGAAAAGCAATATGCAGTAGGCAGAATTCCTGGTGGATATATAAAAAGGGAGACAAAGCCAGGAGATTTTGAAACTCTTACTTCTCGCATTATAGATCGCTCTTTAAGACCACTTTTTCCAAAAGGCTATACTTATCCAACACAAATAACCGTGCTAGTGCTCTCAGCTGATGAGACTACAGACCTTCAAACAGCAGCGCTAAATGCTGCCTCAGCTGCTCTTTATCTAAGCGATATTCCTGTTAATTATAATGTTTATGGTGTGCGTGTGGGCTGCTGTGACGGTGAGCTAAAACTAAATCCTAACCTAGAAGAGCTAGAAAACTCTACACTAGATCTTTATCTAGCAGGACACAAAGACGAGCTACTTATGATAGAAATGCGCTCACTGCCAACAAGTGATAATATAGGGACTCTAAGTCTAGCAGATAGCTTTATAGATTTACCCCAAATCTCTCAAAATATGAACGAGTTTAGCGAATCTAGAATTCTTGAAGCTATAAATTTAGGCGCAAAAGCCATAGAAGAAGCTAGCGCAAAATACGAAGCTGCCTTTGCCCCATATAAAAAAGCAGATGCAAATATCGCACTTCGCAGTGAGGTTCATAATCAGGCAGTCTATGAGCATATAAAAAATTCCTACGCTAGCGAAGTAGCAATAGCTATAAACCAAATGGCAAAAAGCGAAAGAGCTAGCGAGCTTAATATAATCGCAAATAAAATCTTAGCTAGTGATATAGCTAGAATAGAAAACTGGACTAGCGAAGAAATCTCAAACGCCCTTGATAAATACAAACGCAAAGTAGTAAGAGAACAAATCATAAATGAAGGCTTAAGAGCAGATGGCAGAAGACTTGATGAGGTTCGCCCTATTAGCATAGAGACAAATATCTTGCCTTGCGCGCATGGCAGCTGTCTTTTTACTCGTGGGCAAACACAAGCTCTAGTAGTAGCCACTCTTGGTGGGGATAATGATGCGCAGCTAAGCGAAATGCTACACAAAAAAGGTGCAGTGCCTGAGAGATTTATGTTTAATTACAATTTCCCTGGCTTTAGCGTGGGCGAAGCTAGCATGATAAAAGCCCCAGGGCGCCGTGAGCTTGGGCATGGAAATCTAGCAAAAAGAGCTCTTTATCCTAGTATAGATTTAGCTAGTCCTTATACTATTCGCTTAGTTAGCGAGATACTAGAGAGCAATGGTTCTAGCTCTATGGCTAGCGTTTGTGGTGGCTCTTTGGCTCTAAGGGCAGCTGGAATAAACACCGTAAAACTAGTAGCAGGCGTGGCAATGGGACTAGTTTTTGAGGGTGAAAAACACGCCGTGCTAACTGATATCATGGGGCTAGAAGACCACGATGGCGATATGGACTTTAAAGTAGCTGGTACAGATGAGGGTATAACAGCCTTGCAAATGGATATCAAGCTTGGTGGAATAAAAGAAGAGGTGCTAAAAGAAGCGCTAGAACAAGCTAGACTAGCTAGAATTCACATCCTAGGGCTTATGCAAAACGCAGATGAGCAAATAGTGCTAAATGAAGATGTATTGCCAAAGCTAGAGCTTTTTAGCGTTGATCCTAGTAAAATCGTAGACATCATCGGTCAAGCTGGCAAAACCATAAAAGAAATTATAGAAAAATGGGGCGTTGGCATAGACCTTGATAGAGATAAAGGCGAGGTAAAAATCACAGGCTCTGATAAAAGCTCAGTTGATGGCGCAAAAGAGCATATTTTAGAAATCACGCAAAATAGCTCTAGCAAGGGCAAACCAGCACCTAAGTTTAAGGCTGATATACACTCATTTAGCATAGGCGAGCGCTTTAAAGGTGTGGTAAAAAACAAAACCGCCTTTGGAGCATTTATCAGCCTGCGTGATGGTATGGATGGACTTCTTCACATCAGCAAGATAAAAGGCGAGCTAAAAGAAGGCGATAGCATAAATGTAAAAATCGCCGACATCAAAAATGGCAAGATTTCTTTAGAATTATGTGAGTAGGGAATTCTAGAATTCCTATACGAAAGATTTTGAAAGATTTTGTTGGAATTCTAGAATTCCTTGTTTTTAGTCTACTTTTAATGCTACAAAATAAGTAGGAATTCTAGAATTTCACGAACTTTAAGTAAAAATTTGGCAAAATTGCACACTCAAAATTTTTTTAAGGCTTTAAAATATGGATATGGCTACCTTGCTGGGAATGATACTATCAGTTACCAGTATCTCTATCGGCGACATTTTGGAGGGTGGTAACCCACTGCATGTTATTCACCTAAGCTCTTGTATGATCGTGATCCCAACTGCGATGTTTTCGTCTATGACAGCTACAAACAAACGCTATGTTGGCCCAGCTTTTAAAGAGCTTGGCTTAGTTTTTAAAGGTGCTGGCGTGGATCTAAACAAGCGCATTGAAGAGCTTGTTGGCTACTCGCAAGTCGCTAGAAAAGACGGAATTCTAGCCCTAGAAGCAAAGGCAGCTAACATTGATAATGAGTTTTTAAAAACCGGTCTTAGCATGCTAGTTGATGGCCAGCCAATAGATGAGGTAAAAGAAAATCTTGAGCTTGAAATGGAAGTAACTGAGGAGTATTACCACGAGTGTGCGCACTTTTGGATACGAACAGGAGAGAGTTGCCCTACTTTTGGACTAGTTGGAGCCGTTATGGGTCTAATGCTTGCGCTTCAGCTACTTGATAACCCACAGGCGATGGCAGCTGGTATTGCGGGTGCCTTTACAGCGACGGTTACTGGAATTATGGGTGCGTATGCGTTTTTTGGTCCGTGGGGAAATAAGCTAGTTAATAACTCAAAAGACATTATCCGTGAGCGTGCGCTTATCATCGAAGCATTAGTAGGCATCGCAGAGGGCTCAAACCCACGCAACTTAGAGGCGAAATTATTTAATTTTCTAGAGAAATCTCAACCTAGAGTTTCGCAGTTTAACTAAAATGGCAAAGAAAAAAAAGTGTCCTGAATGTCCCGCCGGCGAAAAATGGGCGGTACCATACGCAGACTTCCTTTCATTGCTACTAGCGCTGTTTATTGCGCTATGGGCTATATCAGAGTCCGATGCTGCAAAGGCAAATGAAGTAAAAGAAGCCTTTATCCAAATTTTTGATTTTCCTAGGGCTGAGAGTCCAACAAAGAAAAAAGATGCTGAGCGCTCAGGTCAAAGCGAACGCACAGCACAAAATAACTCACGCATGATCCAAGACTCAAAACAAGAAAACAAAAACAACGAACGCTACAATGTAGCCCTAGACCAAGCTGAAAATCAAATAGCAATAGACCTGCCAACTTCGGTGCGCTTTGATAAGCTTAGTTCAGATATTACCACAGAAGAGACAAAGATTTTTTTGCGAACTGTGAGCATGATAATCTCAAAGCTACCAAGTAGCGTAGATGTAGAAGTTAGAGGCTATGCTGATGATAATGCTGATTATGTAGAAAACTACCGCCTCTCAGCTGCTCGCAGCTTTACTGTGCTAAACCACCTTATAGCAAACGGCTCAGATCCAGGGCAAATGCAATTTTCAGCCTATGCTAATAATTTTAGCGGTTTTAGAAGTGAAAAAGATTTACAAATCGCAAAAATTTATTTTCGTATAGACAGAGATGATATAAAAACGCAAAACTCAGTGCTAGACCTAATCGGCGCAGTAGCCCCAGCCAATGAGCCAGCCCAGGACATCACGCCAAACATTGCTCCAAATTTAGCCCCAGGAGCACCAGATGTAGTGGGCAATATCACAGCAAATTAGGATTTTGGTATGAAAAAGCGAATAGTTATAAAGGTCGGCTCTCATGTGCTAAGCGAGCATGGCGCACTTTGTGATGAGAGAATGGACGCACTTTGTGGGCTTATTGCTGAGCTTATGGGTGTTTATGATGTGATTTTAGTAAGCTCAGCAGCTATTAGCGCAGGGCAGAGCAAGATAGATTTAAAGCGTGATAGTGTAGTTCACAAGCAGATTTTAGCAGCTGTGGGTCAGCCTCATCTCATGGCTACTTATGAGAAAAAAATGAGTGTTTACGCCAAAAAAACAGCCCAGCTTCTACTAAATGCGGCTGATTTTGACTCAAAGCACCGTAGCACACATGCTAAAAATTTAGTTTTTGGGCTTTTAGAACTTGGAATTTTGCCTATAATAAATGAAAATGACGCCACAGCTACAGCTGAGATTGTTTATGGCGATAATGATAGGCTCTCAGCCGATGCTGCGCTGTGCTTTGATGCTTATATGCTAGTGATGCTAAGCGACATAGATGGCTACTATGATAGCAATCCAAATGAGAACAAAAACGCCAAAATCCGCCCAGTAGTAAATACTCTAAGTGAGGCTGAAATAGCAAGCGCAGGCGGTGCTGGCAGTGAGCATGGCACAGGTGGAATTGCTACAAAGCTAATGGCTGCTAGTATGCTTTTAGCGCAGGGCAAGAAAATGTTTTTGGCTAGTGGTTTTGATTTGTCTGCGGTGCGTAGCTTTTTGCTTGATGGCAAGCAAAATGGCGGCACGATTTTTGAGAATTAAACTTTATGGGAATTCTAGAATTCTAAACTGGAATTCCTAGAATTCTAAACTGAATTCTAGGAATTCCTAGAAGTTTTATTGGGAATTTTGGAATTCCTAGAAATTTAATTTAGAATTCCCTAGAAAGTTTTTATTGGGAATTTTAGAATTCCTAGAATTCTAAACTAGAATTCCCAGAATTTTTTATTGGGAATTTTAGAATTCCCTAGAATTTTTATTAGGAATTCTAGTTTGCTTAAAGAGTTTTTATGAAAAAAATAGTTTTTATGGGGACGCCAGATTACGCCCTTAGCGTGCTAAAAGCGCTTTGTGAGCATTTTGAGATTGTAGGTGTTTTTACTCAGCCTGATAAACCAGTTGGCAGAAAGGCAGTGCTTAGCTCGCCACCTGTAAAAGAATTCGCACTTAGCAAGGGCTTTACTATTTTTCAGCCACAAAACCTAAAAAACGGAGCAGCAGCGCAAATTGCTCTTTTAAAACCCGATTTTATCGTAGTGGCTGCTTATGGACAGATTTTAGGCGAGGATATTTTAAGCATTGCGCCTTGTATAAACCTGCATGCTTCGATTTTGCCAGAGTTTCGTGGTGCTAGTCCCGTGCAGCAAATGGTGCTAAATGGCAAAAAACTTGGCGGCATAACAGCTATGAAAATGGGCGTGGGGCTTGATGATGGTGATATGCTAGGCTTTGAAGTTTGCGATATAGAGGGCAAAAGTAACCAAGAGCTTTTTAGCATTTTTGCCACTATGGCTGGCAAGCTAGCTCTTAAAACGCTAGAAAATTATGAAAAAATCAATCCTATAGCGCAGTTTTCAGCCCTAAGCTCAAAATGTAAAAAAATCAAAAAAGAAGAAGGTCAAATCAGCTTTGATGATGAAATTAGCATAATTTGGCGCAAGTTCTTAGCCTTTAATCCTTGGCCTAGCATTTATTTTAGCAATGGCACAAAATTGCTTAAAATCAAAATTCATAGCCAAAATGTAGCCGATGAGCAAATCGGCAAAATCTGCGCTATAAATCAAAATAGCTTTTGCGTGGGAGCAAAAAAAGGACTTGTGGAGATTTTTAGCATTCAAGAAGCAGGCAAAAAAGCCCTTGATGCAAAAGAATATTTAAATGGTAAAAGGCTAGGTCTTGGAGATAATATATTTAGCTAATTGCGACTCAACGCAAACTAGACTCATAGAAGCTTTAAAAAATGGCGAGCTAGAAGCTCCGGTCATACTCACAGCCGCTAGCCAAAGCGCAGGATATGGCAGCAGGGCAAATCTCTGGGAGAGCGAAGAGGGCAATTTGTATTTTAGCTTTGCTTTAAAGCAAGATATGCTGCCTGACGATTTGCCACTTAGCGCAATTAGCATTTATTTTGCTTATCTTATGACGCAGGTTTTGCGCTCGCTTGGCTCAAAAGCATGGCTAAAGTGGCCAAATGACTTTTATTTAGAGCAAAAAATCGGGGGAATTCTAAGCACAAAATTCCGTGATTTTGTAGTATGTGGCATAGGCATCAATATAGCCAAAGCACCGATATACGCGCAAACTTTAGATATTGATATAGAGCCGATGACGCTTTTATCGCACTTTGAAAAAAGTTTGAAAAATTTGCCAAAATGGAAAGAGATTTTAAGCAAATTCTTGCTAGAATTCGAAAAATCAAAAAAATTTAGCGTTCATATAGATGGCAAAGCAACGCCCCTTCGTGATGCAAGCCTAGCAGATGATGGCGCAATTATCATAAATAATAAAAAGGTATATTTAGCAAGATGAGCGAAGTAATAACAATAGCTAATCAAAAAGGTGGAGTAGGCAAAACCACCACCGCTGTAAATCTCTCAGCTTCACTAGCAGTAGCAGGCAAAAAGGTGCTTTTGCTTGATATAGACCCACAGGCAAACGCAACCACTGGGCTTGGATTTTCACGCAGAGACTATGAGTTTAACATTTACCATGTGCTAACTGGCAGCAAAAAGCTAAGCGAAATCGTGCTAGAAACTCAAATCCCTGATCTATACCTAGCTCCATCAAATATCGGTCTAGTAGGTATTGAGCAAGAGTTTTCTCGCGACGAACAAGACTATAAAACCATCTTGCGTGAAAAAATCAGCGAAATTACTAAAGAATATGACTATATCATCATTGATACACCGCCAACTTTGGGTAGTCTTACTATAAATGCTCTTTGTGCTAGTGCTAGTGTGATTATTCCTATTCAGTGCGAGTTTTACGCTATGGAGGGACTTGCGCAGATTTTAAATACCATCAAAGTAGTAAAAGAAACCATAAATAAAAAACTAAAAATCAAAGGCTTTTTGCCAACAATGTATAGCGCACAAAACAACCTATCAAAAGAAGCAGTAGCCGATCTAAAAGACCACTTTAAGAGCAAGCTATTTAAAACTGGAGAAGAGTTTATCATTATCCCACGAAATGTAAAGCTAGCTGAGAGTCCAAGCTTTGGCAAACCGGTGATTTTATACGATGGTAAATCAACTGGTTCTATCGCTTATCAAAGCCTAGCAACATCGATAATGAGGTAAAAAATGGCACTTGGCAAAGGACTTAGCGCACTTTTAGATGATGCCCAGTTTGACTATGATAGAGAGTTAAATAGCAATAAAGTTCTAGATATCAATCTTTCTTATATCAAAGCAAATCCGTTTCAACCTCGCAAAAACTTTGATGAGAGTGCACTAAAAGAACTCTCAGCTAGTATAAAAGAACACGGACTAATACAGCCAATAGTGGTGCTAAAACGCAGTGAAAAAGACTACTTGCTAATAGCAGGTGAGCGCCGTATGCGTGCTACAAAAATGCTAGGAAAGACCCAAATAAAAGCGATTGTGCTAAGCACAGCTGAAAAAAACCTGCGAGAACTAGCCTTAATAGAAAATATCCAAAGAGAAAATCTAAATCCAATAGAGCTAGCAAAATCACTAAAAGAACTAATCAGCGAACACGATATAACACAAGAAGAACTAGCAAGTTCGCTAAAAAAATCACGCACTTGGGTTACAAATACCCTGCGTCTACTAAGCCTAGATGAGAAAACACAAAAACTAATAGAAGATAAAAAAATCTCAAGCGGACATGCAAAAGTGCTAGTAGGGCTTAGCAAAAATGATGAAAAAATGCTAGCTGATAGCATAGTAGGGCAAAATCTAAGCGTAAGAGATACTGAAGAATTGGTGAAAAAAATCAAAAAGCCAAAGACCGCAGATGAACTAAATAGTGGTGTTTTAAAGCTAAAAAACCGCTTTAAAGAACTAGGTTTTTCAAGCACTACAAGTGGGAATAAAATCACTTTGAGCTTTAAAGAACTTAAAGAAATTGATAAATTATTGGCAAAATTAAGCAAAGTTTAGACTTTATTATTGTAAGATTACAAAAAATTTTTGAGAATTTATAGGGAATTCTAGAATTCTCAAACTTTATGAAAGGGGTAAAATGCTTGAAATTGATCCAAAACTGCTTGGAATTACAGTAGTAGTTTTTCTAGTTATGATTTACTTGCTAAATGTGATTTTATACAAGCCTATTTTAAGCTTTGTGGATAACCGCAATGAAAGCATCGCAAATGAAGAAAAAGAGCTTTCAAAATACGGCAACGACACAAAAAAATACGAAGAAGAGTGTGCTGCTATCCTAGCAAGTGCTAGGGATGAAGTATCTAAGCTAAAAGCAGCAGCTATTCAAAGTGCAAATGAACTTAGCAAGAGTAAAATCGATGCTGAGCGAGCTAGACTTGAGGCTGATTATAAGGAATTTGAAGCTGGTCTAAAAACTGAGCAAGAAGCTCTAAAAGTAGCCTTAAGCGATAATTTACCTATAATCAAAACTGAGATAAAATCAGTTTTATCAAAGCTTTAAGGGGTTAGTAATGAAAGCATTATTGTTATTTCTACCATTACTTGCTTTTGGTGCTAAAGATGGTGTGCCTGACTATGATATAGTAGCTAGGACTATTAACTTTGTTATCTTTGCAGGAATTTTATATTACTTCATTGCAAATCCTATCAAAAATGCTTATAAAGGTCGCATTGAAGCTATAGAAAAGAAAATGACGCAATCAAGAAATAAAATTCTTGAAGCCCAACGCAAAGAAGAAGAAGCTAGAGCTAAGGCTGAGAAAATGAAGATTCAGGCTGCTGAGTTTATAGAAAACGGTAAAGTAGAAGCCAAACTACTAAAAGAAAAAATCGAGCGTGATACAGAGTCTGCTATTAGAATTTTAAATGAGAGCTTTGCTGAACAAAAAGAATTCGCTCGCCGTGATAGTGTCCGTAAAACTGTAGCCAGCGTGCTTGATAACGCATTTAGCGATAAAGATATTGCTGTGAGCGAACAAGCTCTTGTAGATATTATTAAGAAAAAGGTTAGCTAATGCATGAAGTAGTCGCAAAAAAATATGTAGGCGCATTGCTTTCATCTCTAGATGCTAGCGAGATTGCGCAAATTGATAGTGCATTAAGCGATATAAAATCAGCTTTTGCCTCATCAAAATTTGTAGATATAATAAATCTACCAAGTCTAAGTGCTGAGAAAAAGGCTGAGTTTTTACTAAGTCTTGTAGAGTGCAATAGTGCAAAATTTTCAAACTTTTTGCTAACTTTAGCTAAAGCTAAGCGCTTAGAGGCTTTACCTGATATTTCTAAGGAGTTTTCATACCAAAAAGCTCTTAGAGATAACAAATTCAAAGGCGCAATTTTTAGCTCGTTTGAGCTAAACGAAGCTAGCAAAAAAGAACTAGAAGATAAATTTTCTAAAAAACTAAACGCAAACATTGAGTTTGAAAGCAAAAAAGTAGATTATGATGGTATCAAAATTGAGCTTTCTGATTTGGGGTTTGAGGCAAGTTTTTCTATGAATTTATTCAAAGAAAAACTAACTGAACATATATTAAAAGCAATTAAATAAGGAGATAGCGTGAGTGCAAGATTAAAAGCAGACGAGATTAGCAGTATAATCAAAGAGCGTATTGCTAGCTACGATCTAAGCGTAAATGTCGAGGAAACTGGAAAGGTAATTTCAGTAGCTGATGGTGTTGCCAGAGTTTATGGTCTTAAAAATGTAATGGCTGGCGAAATGGTGGAGTTTGAAAATGGTGAAAAAGGTCTTGCTCAAAACCTAGAAGAAAGTAGCGTTGGTGTCGTTATCCTTGGTAAAAGTGATAAAATCGTAGAGGGCACTAGCGTTAAACGCCTTGGCAAACTGCTTCGTGTGCCAGTAGGTGATGCTATGATAGGACGCGTGGTAAACTCACTTGGCGAGCCTCTTGATGCAAAAGGCACAATTGATGCAACTGAGAGTAGATTTATCGAAGAAAAAGCAAAAGGCATCATGGCTAGAAAAAGTGTTCATGAACCACTTCAAACTGGTATCAAAGCCATCGATGCTCTAGTTCCAATCGGTCGTGGTCAACGCGAGCTTATCATTGGTGACCGCCAAACTGGCAAAACAACAGTAGCAGTAGATACCATCATCAATCAAAAAGGTCAGGATGTAATCTGTATCTATGTAGCAATTGGTCAAAAACAATCAACCGTAGCTCAAGTGGTTAAAAAACTAGAAGAATACGGAGCTATGGAATATACTATCGTAGTAGCAGCTTCTGCTAGTGACCCAGCAGCACTTCAATACCTAGCACCTTATGCTGGTGTAACAATGGGTGAATATTTCCGTGACAATGGTCGCCACGCACTTATTGTCTATGATGATCTAAGTAAACACGCTGTAGCTTACCGTGAGATGTCGCTTATCCTTCGCCGCCCACCAGGTCGTGAGGCTTATCCTGGCGATGTATTCTACCTACACTCTCGCTTGCTTGAGCGTGCTAGTAAGCTAAGTGATGCACTAGGAGCTGGTTCTCTAACAGCACTACCTATCATCGAAACACAAGCAGGTGATGTATCAGCATATATCCCAACAAATGTTATTTCTATTACAGATGGACAAATCTTCTTGGAGAGTGACCTATTTAACTCAGGTGTTCGCCCAGCGATCAATGTTGGTCTTTCTGTTAGCCGTGTTGGTGGTGCAGCACAAATCAAAGCTATCAAAAAAGTCTCAGGCACACTTCGCCTAGAACTAGCTCAATATCGTGAGCTTCAAGCCTTTGCTCAGTTTGCTAGCGACCTTGATGAGAGCAGTCGTAAACAACTTGAGCGTGGTCAACGCATGGTTGAAGTTCTAAAACAACCTCCATATAGCCCACTTCCAGTAGAAAATCAAGTAGTGCTAATCTATGCTGGTTCTCATGGCTACCTAGATGATATTCCAGCTTCAGCTGTAAATAAATTTGAAGCTGAGTTATATCCGTATATTGAGGCAAAGTATCCTGATATTTTTGAGCAAATTCGTTCTAAAAAATCAGTAGAAAAAGATATTGAAGAAAAACTTGAAAAAGCGTTAAGTGAGTTTAAGGCTACTTTTAGCGCTGAGTAAGGGCGAACATGGCTAGTTTAAAAGATATAAAAAGAAAAATCAAGAGCGTTCAAAATACCCAAAAAACAACGAACGCTATGAAGCTAGTTTCTGTTGCTAAGCTAAAAAAGGCAGAAGAAGCTGCCAAAAAGTCAAAGCTCTATGCACAAAAAATTAGAGATATTTTAAGTGAAATATCGTATAAAATCCACAAATATGGCTCTGCTATTAGCAATCCAAAATTTTACGATGTGGATGCGCCGGTAAATAAAGTTGATATCATCTTTATTACCGCAGATAAAGGGCTTTGCGGTGGCTTTAACATGGCGACAATCCATGCTACCCAGAAGCTCATTGAAGAATATAAAGCCAAAAAAGTCAAAGTTCGCCTAAGAGCTATTGGCAAAAAAGGCATTGAGTTTTTTAATTTCCAGGGTATAGATATTTTGGAAAGCTATAGAGGCGTTAGTTCTACGCCTACTTACGAAAAAGCTCAAAGCATTATCGATGAGGCTATAAAAGACTTTAACTCAGGAGCAACTGATAAGATTATCATGGTGCATAATGGCTATAAAAATATGATAAGCCAAGAGATTCGCATCAAGGATATCGTACCGATTCAAATGCCACTTGATATGGGAAGTGCTGAGAAGTTTGACTCTTTGATGGAAGTTGAGCCTAGCAATGAAGATGATACTATCATCGGCGAGCTTTTGAAAAAATACCTAGAATACGGTATGTATTACTCGCTAATAGATAGTCTTGCAGCTGAGCACTGCTCGCGCATGCAGGCTATGGATAATGCTAGTAAAAACGCCAAAGCAAAGGTAAAAGAACTAGACCTTGCTTACAACAAAGCACGCCAAGGTAACATCACCACTGAGCTAATTGAAATTATTAGCGGTGTTGAGAGTATGAAATAATCTAGAATTCTAGAATTCCTAGAACAGAGGAATTCTAGAATTTCTAATGAGTAAAAATTTGCGAAAGGATTAAAAAATGAAGGGTTCAATCAGCCAGATTATTGGTCCAGTAGTTGATGTGGATTTTGCAGACTACTTGCCAAAAATCAATGAAGCCATTGAAGTCAAGTTTGACTTTGAGGGTAAAGCACGCAAACTAGTGCTTGAGACTGCGGCTCACCTAGGTGATAACCGTGTGCGCACTATTGCTATGGATATGACAGATGGTCTTACTCGTGGACATGAGGCTACAGCACTTGGTTCGCCTATTACTGTGCCAGTTGGAGAAGAGGTTCTTGGTCGTATCTTTAATGTTACAGGTGACATTATAGATGAGGGCGAAGAGACTGCGTTTAAAACTCGCTGGAGCATTCACAGAGAAGCACCTAGCTTTGATGAACAAAGCACAAAAAGCGAGGTTTTTGAGACTGGTATCAAAGTAGTTGATCTACTAGCACCTTATGCAAAAGGTGGTAAAGTTGGTCTATTTGGTGGTGCTGGTGTTGGTAAAACAGTTATTATCATGGAGCTTATCCACAATGTGGCTCACGCTCATAGCGGTTATTCAGTATTTGCTGGTGTTGGTGAGAGAACACGCGAGGGTAACGACCTTTATAATGAAATGAAAGAAAGCAATGTTTTGGATAAAGTTGCCCTATGCTATGGCCAAATGAACGAGCCACCAGGTGCGAGAAACCGTGTTGCGCTTACTGGTCTTACTATGGCTGAGTATTTCCGTGATGAGATGGGACTAGATGTTCTTATGTTCATTGATAACATTTTCCGTTTCTCTCAATCAGGTTCTGAGATGTCAGCGCTACTTGGTCGTATCCCTAGTGCGGTTGGTTATCAACCAACTTTGGCTACTGAAATGGGTAAGCTTCAAGAGCGTATTACATCGACTAAAAAAGGCTCAATCACATCAGTTCAAGCTGTATATGTGCCAGCAGATGACCTTACTGACCCAGCTCCGGCTACTGTTTTTGCTCACCTTGATGCGACTACAGTTCTTAACCGTGCTATTGCAGAAAAAGGTATTTATCCAGCGGTGGATCCACTAGCATCTACTTCTCGTGTGCTTGATCCGCAAATAATCGGAGAAAATCACTATAAAGTAGCTCGTGGCGTTCAATCTGTACTTCAAAAGTACAAAGACCTTCAAGATATCATCGCTATTCTTGGTATGGATGAGCTAAGCGAAGAGGACAAACTAGTAGTTGATCGCGCTAGAAAAATCGAGAAATTCCTTTCTCAACCATTTTTCGTAGCAGAGGTGTTTACAGGTAGCCCAGGCAAATATGTAACACTAGAAGATACAATCAATGGCTTTAAGGCGATTTTAGAGGGCAAATATGACCATTTGCCAGAAAATGCTTTCTATATGGTAGGAAATATCGAAGAGGTCGTAGCAAAAGCTGAAAAATTAAAGGCGTAACCTGTGGAAACTTTACATTTAGAAATCGTAACACCTAATGGTTTGATATTTTCTAACGATGTAAAAAGCGTAGTTTTGCCAGGCAAAGAAGGTGAGTTTGGTGTTTTGCCTAGACACGCCTCTTTGGTCTCATTACTAAATGCTGGAGTAGTAGATATCGAACTAAGCAGTGGTAATCATGAAATCGTAGCAGTTGATTGGGGTTATGCAGAAGTGTCTGAAAACAAAGTAGATGTACTTGTAGATGGTGCTATTTTAGTATCAGGTAGCAATGAAAGTGAAATAGCCAAAAAGCTAGAAGATGCAAAAGCTCTTATTGGCAAAATGGGCTATGATGATGCTACCCTAAGAGTTGCTATGACAAAACTAGAAGGCGGGCGTTAGAATACAATGTGGAATGCTATAGCCACTTTTCTTACAAATAGCTCGGCTATTACTATTATAGTGATAGCTTGGCTATCTGTTTATTTTATTTTGAGTTTTACTATTTTGCTTTCACGCTATTTAGCACTTGGTGTTTGGAGAGCAAAGGAACAATCAGCTTTAGAGAGTATTTTGATTGGTGGCAAGATAGAAAACACAAGTTCAGTGCTAAAAAAATGCAGTAATAGCGTAAATAAAGAAAAACTAGATGTTTACATCGGCTTAGCTGAGAGTAGATCTACTAGTGGGCTTACATTGCTTGCTATAGTAGCTTCTACTTCGCCTTTTATAGGGCTTTTTGGTACTGTGGTGGGAATTCTAGAAACCTTTGCTGACTTAGGCGATGGAACAGGTGGTATAAATGCTATTGCTCGTTCTATCTCAGAAGCTTTGGTGGCTACTGGATGCGGTATTTTTGTAGCGATTCCAGCTTATAGCTTCAATCTTTTGATTAAACGCAAAGCCTATGAAATTTTAAGTCTAATAAAGCGTGAAGCTAGCGTACTTTTAAGTAACAAATGATAAACTACGACGAAAATCCAGAATTAAATATCACCCCTTTGGTGGATATTATGCTAGTGTTGTTGGCGATTCTTATGGTCGCCATGCCGGCACTTATTTATGAAGAAAAAATCATAGTCCCACAAGGCACACAAAGCAAATCAAAGCCTATGGATAGAAAAGCTTTAACTATCCGCATTACTTTAGATAGAAAAGTTTATATTGATAAAGACATGTTTGAGCTAAGTGCGCTTGCTGACCGTCTTGTGCTACTTCAAAGTCAGTATAGCACAGACTCTCAAGTCTACCTAAAAGCAGATGAGGGGCTAAGATACGCAGATGTTATGAGTGTGCTTCGCTCATTAAAGCTTGCTCGATATAACAATGTCGCATTAGAGACACGATGAAACAGCGCAAAATCGGTGAAAATTTTCCTACATTTAACGCCTTTATTATTTCTCTTGCTATTTATATAGCACTCTTGGGCTTTATAGTGCATAAAGCAGGCACGGCTACGCAAATAGCAGAGAAATACACAGACACGCCTGATGCTTTTATGGATGTTATGATAGTAACAGAAGAAAGAGCAGATGTTGTCACTGCTCCAAAGGTAGAAAAACCAGAACCAAAGCCCATAGAACCTGAGCCGCCAAAACCTGAGCCTGACAAAATAGAGCCAATAGAAGAGCAAATCACTACAAATAAAGCCGTAGAAACGCCAAAAGAGCCTGAGCCACAGCCTGCGCCACCTGAGCCAGAACCAGTGGATATGGGAGCGTTATTTAATGATATAAAAGTGCCACCAAAGCCACCAGCTAAACCAAAAGCTACTCAAAGCAATAAAAAAAGTGCTAAAGAAAATAAAAGCGCTGAGCAAAAAGCAATGGATGCTCTAAATGCCTTGCAAACTAGCGATAAAGTAGCTGCGCCAAAAGCAGGGCTAACTGGCACTTTTGATGAATTTAGAGGAGCTATCACGCGCATTATAGCCCAGCGCTGGCAAAAGTATCTAGCTAGTTCAAACGATAGCGTAGAAGTTGAGATGACTTTTAGCGCAGATGGCAAACTTTTAAGGTATAATTTCATCTCTCGTTCATACGACCCTGAGTTTCAAAGCAAGGCTAGAGATTTGCTTGAAGGGCTAAAAAGCGTGAAATTCCCAGCTACACCAAGTGGCGAGCGTGAGAGTTTTAAAATAAAATTAAGTGATCAAATTGAATTTGAAATGGAGTAAAAAATGAAAAAAATCCTAGTTTTGCTAGTTTTTATAACTAGCATTTTTGCAGCAGATGCAACTATTGAGGTCGTAAATCGTGGTCTAGTTCTGCCTAGAATTCTTATCCAAGACGCCACTACAAACTTTGCTAGTAGTGATGTAAAAGAGCGTTTTTCACGCATGATAGCAGGCGATTTGACAGTAGGTTCTGCTTTTGAGGTGATTGAGGGAATTGAGAAGACAACATACGATGCTCCACTAGGTGCTGAAATAGCTGCTAAAAATCCAGCTTTTGTGCTTCGCTATGAACTAGCTGGCGGTAGTGGCGAGACTATGCTAAAAGTAAAGCTAATTGACACTAAAGATAGCAGTGTAAGATTTGAGGCAAATTATTCTCAAAACGACCTTAAACGCTGGCCTTTTCTATCTCACAGAGCAATCGCTGATATAGCTAGAAATCTTGAGCTCTCACCTATTGAGTGGATGGATAAAAGCATTGTTATTTCGCAGTATACAAAGCCAGGCGAGGCTCGCATAATAATTGCTGATTATACCCTTACTTATCAAAATGTAGTGCTAAGCGGTGGGCTAAATATTTTCCCAAAATGGGCAAATGTAGAACAAAGTGCCTTTTACTACACTACACATAAAAAAGGCAAGCCAACGCTATATAAATACGACCTTGCGACAAGGCAAAAATCACGCATCACAAGCAGTGGTGGCATGGTAGTAGCAAGCGATGTTAGCAAAGATGGCTCAAAGCTACTTCTTACAATGGCTCCAGCTGATCAAAGTGATATTTTTCTCTACGACCTAAACACTCGCTCAGCCAAGCGTATCACAAGCTATTCTGGCATTGATGTAAATGGAAATTTCGTAGATAATGATAGCAGAGTGGTTTTTGTAAGCGATAGAATGGGCAATCCAAATATCTTTGCAACTAGTATAAATGGTGGCGGAGTCGAACAGCTAGTATACCACGGCAAAAACAACAGCTCAGTTTCTACTTGGGAAAATTATGTAGTCTACTCTAGCCGTGAGAGTGGTGCAGAGTATAGCCAGCGCACATTTAACCTGTACTTAATCTCTACAAAGAGTGATTATATCCGTCAGCTTACAGCAACTGGGGTAAATACCTTTCCGCGCTTTTCTAGTGATGGCGGCAGCATCGTGTATATCAAAGACGCAGGCAGCCAGAGTGCTGTGGGAATAATCCGTGTAAATGAGAATAAAAGCTTTAGCTTCCCATTAAATCTAGGTA
The DNA here is from genome assembly GCF_028649595.1 of Campylobacter magnus. NCBI lineage: Bacteria > Pseudomonadati > Campylobacterota > Epsilonproteobacteria > Campylobacterales > Campylobacteraceae > Campylobacter > Campylobacter magnus. The sequence goes on along the minus strand of NZ_JAQSLK010000005.1, from coordinate 100,776 downwards.
AGCTTCAATCAATTGATTGGTAGGAATTCTAGTTGGCTGGAATTCTAGTTAGTGGGAATTCTAGATTAAAGCTCTTACTAAGGAATTCTAGAATTCCTTAGTAAAATTCAGCCTAGTTTAAAGGCAATTTTTATAAAATGCCAACCTTAATCTCAAAAAAAGGATAAACAATGAAAAAAGACATACATCCAGAATATGTTGAATGCAATGTTACTTGCGCTTGTGGCAATACTTTTAAAACCCGCTCAAACAAAGCAGAAATCCGTGTAGATATCTGCTCTGCTTGCCACCCGTTCTTTACTGGTAGCGAGAAAATCGTTGATAGCGCAGGTCGTGTGGATAAATTCAAGAAAAAATACGGCTTACAATAAGCTTTGCTATACTTTTTGCCGACGCCTATTGGCAATTTAGGCGATATCTCAGCTAGATGTCTGGACATCTTAGAGGCTGGTGAAATCATCATTTGCGAGGATACTCGTGTCGGCAAATCACTACTTAATCTACTAAATATTTCTTTAAAAAACAAAGAGTTTTACTGCCTAAACTCTCATAATTTTGATACTTTTATTGCTAATTTTGATGAGCAAAATTTTAATGAGAAATGCTGTATTTACATGAGCGATGCTGGTATGCCTTGTATAAGCGATCCTGGTACAGAGCTAGTAGATTTTGCGCAAAATTCTAGAATTCCTTATGAGGTTTTGCCTGGGGCAAATGCACTTTTGCTAGCAGTAGCAGCTAGCGCTCTTGTGAGCAAAGAGTTTAGCTTTTTGGGCTTTTTGCCAAATACTGGTCATCAAAGGCAAGTAGAGCTTGAAAGAGCATTAAATTCCAGAATTCCTACTGTGATTTACGAAAGCCCAAAGAGAATTCTAGATTTAATAGAAAAAATAGCAGGGCTTGAGGCAGAGCGAAAAATCTTTGCGATCAAAGAAGCTACAAAAAAGTTTGAAGCTAAGTTTTTTGGCACAGCAAAAGAAGTAGCAGCTGCCCTAAAAAACGCAAATCTAAATGGTGAGTGGGCACTAGTAATCTCAGCCAAAGCTAGTCCAAGTGGCGTAGGTATCAGCAGGGATGATATCTTAGAGCTTGACATCGCTCCAAAAATTAAAGCAAAACTTCTTGCTAAGCTCACTGGGCAAAACGCAAAAAAAATTTACGAAAATCTTACAAAATAAGCTAAAAATTTAAAGATTTTAGCTACAATTGCGCGATGATTATTTTTGGCAAACAGTTATTTTTACATATTTTGGATAAGCATAGTCAAAAGTTTAGAGCGATTTATCTAAGCAAAGAGCTTGATAAAACGCTATTTGCGCGTATTGCTAAGCTTGGTCTTAAAATCCAAAAAATAGATGAGCGCAAAGCCCAAAGTCTAGCAAGAGGTGGCAATCATCAAGGCTTTATAGCCGAGGTTGATGAGTTTAGTTTCACGCCCTTTGCTAGTTTGAAAAATACTAGTAGCATAGTGTTTTTATGCGGTATTAGCGATGTGGGAAATATCGGTTCTATCGTGCGAAGCTCTTTGGCACTAGGAGCCGATGCTCTAATCATCGCAAACCGCCAAGGACTAAGCGAACAGGGGATTTCTGGCATGCTTAGAACTAGCAGTGGGGCTGGCTATGAGCTTGATATTTGTGTGGTAAATGATGATTTAAGCGCATTAAATGAGCTAAAGCAGGCTGGATTTACCTTGCTTGGAGCTGATGCTAGTGGGCAAGATGTGCGCGCTTTAGCGCCAAAGCCTGAGAAATTCGTTCTTTTAATGGGAGCAGAAGATAAAGGCATAGGTAAAAAAGCTATGGCAAAATGTGATAAAATAGTCGCAATAAAAATGAAAAATAACTGGGATAGCCTAAATGTAGGTGTCGCAACAGCAATATTATTTGATAGGATAAAAAATGGCTAATGAAATAGCAAAACTTTTGGATTTTGACATTAAAGAAGTTCAGCGTCAAACAAAAATTCCACTTGAGTACTTAGAAGCCATATATGCTAAGAACTACGACATCCTAAAAGATACAAATCTTAAAGCTTATTTGAGAATTCTAAGTCGTGAGTTTAATATTGATTTAGACGGATATTTGGAGGATTTTGAGAATTACTGCTCTGAGAATTCTAGTGATGATAGTAAAATCCAAGTAAATCCAAAACTCACAGGCTATGTAGCAAAAGAAAGCAAAAGCTCGTTTGGTTGGCTAGTTTTGGTCTTAATCTTGCTAGGCGTTGGCGTCTGGGGCTTTAAGTTTATAAAGGATTTAGATTTTAATTGGAGTGATTTAAAACCTGATTTTGGCTCTAAGAGTGAAGTAAATGTAAGCGAAGAAAATATAGCTATAATCAAACCAAATGCTGATGTGATAGAAAATATCGTAGTAGATGAGGTGCTAGATCAAAACACTAGTAAAGAAGAAATTCTAGTAGTTGATGAAAATGCTACTACAGAACAAAATCTAGCAGAAGAGCAAATAAAAGAACAAAAAGAAGAAGTGCAAGTAAAAGAGGCCACTGCTAATGTAATAAAAATCATCCCAGCAACAAAAGTGTGGATAGGAATAAAAAATCTAAACGATATGAGCAAACGCTCGCTTAGCACTAGTGAGGCTTACGAGCTAAATGCAACTGGAAATCGCCTGATTCTTACTGGAAACGGCATGCTAGATCTAGTAAATGGTGATAACAATAAAAGCTACCGCACCCGTGATGCTCTAAGATTTCATATCCACGATGGGATAATTGAGGAAATTGATTATGCAAAATATGTAGAGCTAAATAAGGGCAAAACATGGTAAAAAAAGCTTTTTTTGCTTCTTTTGCTTCTTTACTTTTTGCTTTTGGGGCTGATTTAAGGGGCGATTTAGGTCGCATTTTAGGCGAAAATCACCCAGCAATAGAAAATATAATGCAAAACGAAAGAAGCTTTATAGATGAGCGAAATAATGTAAATTATAATGCACTTTTTGCTAGGCTAAAAAACCAAGGGCTTTTAGAGCCAAGTAATAGTGCAAATATACAAATAGGCTTTTCTAGCCCTGATGACAACGCTATTTTGATGGTAAAGGCAGTAGGCGAAGTGCTAAGTAAAATGGGTTATAAATACTACCTTACTACGCATTTTGATGCAAATCTGGCTCAGTGGGGCATAGCACTTAGTTCTAGAAACTCATTAGAACCCGGAGTGCTTTATTCTCAGCTAGCTAACAGCAAAATTTATATCAAAAAAATCAGCAAACAAGAAGCAAATTTCTATATTTACGAGCTAGATTTGAGCAGAGCAAGTGTGGATAGTGACACACTAAATGCAAATCAAATCCGCCCGCAAAAGCCGTATTTTCTAAATGTAGCAGATAAAAAAAGCCTTAGCATAGAAGCAGATAGCGATGATAGCTTTCAGCCTTTTATTAGAGTTTTTGATAAAAATCTCAAACTTATCAAAACACAAAAAAGCAATACTATCACATATTCTTTAACCATGGAATTGCCAGCTGAGGCAAACTATGTGCTAATAGAGGATTCTTTTAGCTTAGAAAATATTAAACACGGACTAAAAATCAACCTAAATTAAGGAAAACAAAATGTTTGATGAAATCAGATTTAACACTATTGACCGCTTACCAAATTATGGTTTTGCCGAAGTTAATGCTATCAAAATGGCAGCACGCAGAAATGGCGCTGATATAATAGACTTTTCTATGGGAAACCCTGATGGCAGAACGCCGCAGCACATCATAGACAAGCTTTGTGAAAGCGCACAGAAGGACAAAACACAAGGATATAGCGTAAGTATAGGTATATACAAACTTCGCCTTGCTATTTGTAACTGGTATAAGCGCAAATACGGCGTGGAACTTGACCCTGAGAGCGAGGCTTGTGCTACAATAGGCTCAAAAGAGGGCTTTGTTCATATGGTTACAGCTATCACAAACCCAGGCGATGTAGCCGTGGTGCCTGATCCTGCGTATCCTATTCACACGCAAGCATTTCTTATAGCTGGTGGAAATGTAGCAAAAATGCCTTTGCCTTATAACCACGAAAACTTTGAGCTTGATGAAAATGAGTTTTTTGCACAATTAGAAAATGTGATAAATGAGACTATGCCACGCCCAAAATATGTAGTAGTAAATTTCCCGCATAACCCAACTACCGTAGTTTGCCATAAAAGCTTTTATGAACGCCTTGTAGCAATGGCAAAAAAAGAGCGTTTTTATATCATTAGCGATATTGCTTATGCTGAGCTTGGCTTTGATGGATATAAAAGCCCAAGTATCTTTGAAGTAGAAGGCGCAAAAGATGTAGCTGTGGAGTGCTACACACTATCAAAAAGCTATAATATGGCTGGCTGGCGTGTGGGCTTTGTGTGTGGAAACCGCAAGCTAGTAGGCGCACTTAAAAAGATCAAATCTTGGTTTGATTATGGTATGTTTACGCCTATTCAAGTAGCAGCCACAGTAGCACTTGATGGCCCACAAAACTGCGTAGAAGAGATACGCAAAAACTACGAGCATCGCCGTGATGTGCTTTGTGATGCATTTGCGCAGGCTGGCTGGGAAGTGGCAAAACCACAAGCTAGTATGTTTGTATGGGGCAAACTACCTAGCTGCGTGGGGGCAATGGACTCAAAAGAGTTTTCAAAACTTCTGCTAACAAAGGCAAATGTAGCTGTTAGCCCTGGTCTTGGCTTTGGTGCGCAGGGGGCTAATTATGTCCGCATAGCGTTAATAGAAAATGATAACCGCATACATCAAGCCGCTCGCAATATCAAAAAATTTCTTAAAGAATTCTAGATGAAAATAGCGATTTTAGGCGTTGGCACTGTTGGCAGTGGTGTTTTAGAAGTTTTAGAGCAAAATGCTAGCATTATAGCAGCTAGGGCTGGCGAGAGTATAACGCCTGTGGCTGCCTTGGTGCGTGATAAAAGCAAGGCAAAAGAAAATGTAAAGCATTTAAAAGTCTACGATGACTTTGATGAGCTTATAGAAAATGATGAAATAGATGTATTTGTAGAGCTTATCGGTGGTGTAGATTTACCTTATAAGATGATAAAAAAACTTCTTAGCAAGGGTAAGGCAGTAGTAACTGCAAATAAAGCACTTCTAGCCTATCATAGAAGCGAGCTTGAAAGCCTTGCTGGTGAGATACCTTTTGGCTTTGAGGCAAGTGTAGCAGGTGGAATTCCTATCATAAAAGCCCTGCGCGAAGGCCTTGCTGCAAATCACATAAATAGCATAACTGGAATTCTAAATGGCACTTGTAATTATATACTTACAAATATGATGAATAAAGGCCTAGCCTTTGATGAAGTACTAAAAACTGCCCAAGAGCTAGGATATGCTGAGGCTGATCCTACCTTTGATGTAGGTGGCTTTGATGCGGCGCACAAACTGCTTATTTTAGCAAGCATTGCTTACAAGCTTGATGCTAAGCCAGATGATATTTTGATTGAGGGTATTAGCGATATTAGTGCTGAGGATATTTATTTTGCTAGTGAGTTTGGCTACACAATAAAGCTACTTGCTGTGGCAAAAAGAAATGAAAATAACTTAGAGCTTAGAGTTCATCCAGCGCTTCTTAGCAAGGATAAAATGATAGCTAAGGTTGATGGCGTGATGAATGCTATTAGCGTAGTTGGCGATCAGGTAGGCGAGAGCCTATACTATGGCGCTGGTGCTGGCAGCAGAGCAACTGCTAGTGCTGTGATAAGCGATCTAATAGACATCGCTCGCAAAATCAAAACCCCTATGCTAGGATATAAAGATAAAGGCCTAGATAGCGGTCTAAAACTGCTAAAAAGTGATGAAATATCAAGTAAGTTTTATTTGCGTCTAAAAGTGCGTGATGAGCTTGGCGTAATTGCCAAAATCACAAATATAATGAGCGCAAATGGCGTCTCAATCGATAGCTTTTTGCAAAAACCAAATAGCAACGGAGGCGATGCTACGATATATTTTACAACCCACACTTGTAAAAGTGCTCAAATGAAGGCTCTTATAGATGCTATAAGAACTCTAAATTTTGTAGTGGGTGAGCCTTTTGTAATAAGGATAGAAAAATAGCTACAAAAAATTATAATTTTGGCTTTGAGGCTGAGGATAGAGCGTGCGAGTACTTGCAGAGCTTGGGCTACAATATAATTGAGCGAAATTTTCATAGTAAATTTGGCGAGATTGATATCATCGCCAAAAGAGCTGATATGCTACATTTTATAGAGGTCAAAGCCACAAATACCGCAAACTCAGCTATTTATCGCATCACACCTGCTAAGATGACAAAGATTTTGCGAACGATAGAGTTTTATTTTTTGCGCAAAGGAATTATGTGTGCTTATGAAATAGACGCACTTTGTATAGACAAAGACAAAGTGGAGTTAATAAAAAATATTACTTTATAAAATATTTAAAAAAATTGCTTTCGTTTATCTTGCGTTATCTTTAAAAATATAGAATTCGCACAAATATTTTTAAGGAGAAAACAATGGGAAAATACATTGAAATTGCTGACAAAGCACAATTTGATAGTCTAGTAGCTGAGGGCGTTACTTTTGTAGACTTTTGGGCTCCATGGTGCGGACCATGCCGTATGCTTGCCCCTATCATTGACGAGCTAGCTGCTGAGTATGAGGGCAAAGCTAAAATTTGTAAAGTAAATACTGATGAGGTTCAAGACCTTGCAGTTGAGTTTGGCGTTCGTTCTATACCAACTATGTTATTTTTCAAAAATGGCGAAGTAAAAGAAACTCTAATTGGCGCACAAAGCAAAGTAGCAATCAGCGACAAAATCAACTCTCTACTTTAATTCAAAAAGCCCCTTTTGGGGCTTGGAAGTGGCTTGTTAGGCCTGTTTTGGAAGAACGAGGCGTATATTAAAGCAAAATCGTTAATCTTTTGTGAAAAACAAGCTACTTCTATTCATTTTATTTAATCAAAAATTTAAGGAGATAAAATGCTAGATTTAGCAATTATTGGTGGTGGTCCTGCTGGGCTTGCAGCTGGATTATACGCAACTCGTGGTGGCATAAAAAATGTAGTTATGTTTGAAAAAGGTATGCCAGGCGGACAAATCACATCAAGTTCTGAGATGGAAAACTATCCAGGCGTGCCTCAAGTAGTAGATGGCATCACCTTCATGGCTCCATGGACTGAGCAATGCACTCGCTTTGGTCTAAAAATCGAGATGGAAAACGCAGTTCGTGTAGAAAAAGCTGGCTCTCATTTTGTAGTTCACTTTGAAGGTGGCAAAAGTGTAGAGGCAAAAGCTGTAATTGTAGCCACAGGCTCAAAACCAAAAAGAGCTGGCGTAAAAGGCGAGGATGAGTATTTTGGTCGTGGAGTTAGCACTTGTGCTACTTGCGATGGCTTTTTTTACAAAGGCAAAGAAGTAGCAGTTCTTGGCGGTGGCGATACAGCACTTGAAGAGGCTCAGTATCTTGCAAACATCTGCTCAAAAGTATATCTAATACACAGAAGAGATGAGTTTAGAGCAGCTCCAAGCACAGTAGAGCGTGCTAAAAAATGCGATAAAATCGAGTTTGTGCTAAATGCTGTCGTGGATGAAATCCTAGGCGATGCTAGCGGTGTAACTGGCGTAAAAGTTAGCCTAAAAGATGGTAGCTCTCGCCAAATCAATGTGCCTGGAATTTTTACCTTCGTTGGTCTAAATGTTCAAAACGGAGTGCTAAAAGATGATGCTGGCAATAGTATCTGCGAGCTTACACCAGGCGGCAATGTAAAAGTAAATCACAAAATGCAAACAAGCTTGCCAGGTCTTTTTGCAGCAGGCGACTTGCGTGAGGACTCACCAAAACAAGTAGTTTGTGCAGCTAGTGATGGTGCTATTGCAGCGCTTAGTGTGATTGATTATCTACGCGAACACGCTTAATATTTTTGCTTGCAGCAGTTCGTCTTGCAGCACTATTTTGCTGCGCAACCCGCTGGGTGCGAATTAATCGCCTTTAAGCAGTGGCTTGGGATGAATTTCGTATTCTATCCCTGTGCCGCCGCCAAGGCGATTAGCCACACTAGAACACAGGTACTAGAATTACTTTTTATCATTAAAAATTCTAAATTCAAAAAATTCTAGAATTCCCACTTCATCAAAAAATATCAAAATTTAGCCTTTTTGGCCCCAGCAGCCCAGTCGCTCTGCGAAAACTTCTACACCGTTTTTTTGCGCCGATATTCGGCTTGAAAATTCGGTGCAAAATTTTCGTAGCTGCTACCGCAGATGCGCCTCTAGCCCTACGCCAAAAAAGCAAAAAATCGTCTCGCAATATTTGAACCTTTTATTTTTACTTAATGTTATTAGAATTTTATTCTAGAATTCCCACTTCATCAAAAAATATCAAAATTTAGCCTTTTATAAAGCAGATTTTTATATAATTTCTTTCTAAATTTTTAGGGGATTTTTATGAAACATATCAAAAAATTTAAAGAACTAGCTAGCAAAGGTGCTCTAGCAGCCATCATGGCAACCGGCCTTGCAGGCTGTAATTCTGGCGGAGGCGAGCAAGCAAACACCGCAGTAGTAAAGCAAAACGCCACTGTTTTTATAGAAAAAACAGACCAAGGCTACAAAATCGCAGATGAGTTTCCTAGCAATGAAACCCGTGTGTTTTTGCGTGAAAAGGACGCTGAGGGCAATATGAATGAAAGACTTTTAAGTCAAGCTGAAATCGACAAGCTGCTAAAAGAAGAAAACGCTAAAATTGACGCTGGCACAAGCAATCTTACAAATGGTAATGCCCAAATGAGTAGCGGCGGCATGAGCTTAGGCGAGGCGATACTAGCAAGCGCAGCTGGCGCAATCATAGGTTCGTGGATAGGCTCAAAGCTCTTTGGCAGCCCAGGCTTTAACGCTGCTAGGCAAGGTGCTTACTCAAATCCAAGCGCTTACTCACGCAGCCAAAGTAGCTTTGGTGGCGCAAAAACAGGCGCAGCCAGCAGTGGGGCAAAAAGCGGCTTTTTTGGTGGCAACAAAGCAGCAAGCGCAGCCGGTTCTAGTTTTGGTGGCTGATAAAAACTAAAAGGAGAAAAAATGGAGCAAATTAGTATAGAACAAAAAATGTTAATGACTTTGTTGGGTGCAGAACTAGCAAAAAATGGAAAAGATTTAAGCGACCTAAGTCAATTGCTAATTGATATAGAAAGTACAAATGATGTAGGTCAAATTTTTAAAATCATAACAAAATACTTCCCAAAACAAGTAAAATAAAGCTTTGCTAATATATTAAATTCTAGAATTCCTACAACACAAAAAGCCTAGGAATTCTAGAATTCCTACAACACAAAAAGCAAAAATACCGCACCGATAATGATACGATAAACCCCAAAGCTTATATAAGAAAACTTGCTAACAAAGCTTAAAAAAGCTCTTAGCACAAAAAGCGCTACCACAAAGGCAACCGCTGCGCCAAGCAAGAATAAATAAATATTATCAGCATTTAAGATAAAAAGCTCTCTATTTTTAAACACATCATAAAAAGTCGCCGCAAACATCGTAGGCAGCGCAAGCAAAAAGCTAAATGCCGCAGCCCCTGTGCGAGAAAGCCCACAAAGCAAGCCCGCTACTATCGTAGAACCACTGCGAGAGGTGCCTGGTATCATCGCAAGGCACTGCGCAAGTCCTATTATGAAAGCTTGTTTGTAGCTGATTTTAGCGATTTCGTCATGGCTGCCAGCCTCAAAACTGATTTTTTCAGGGTTTTTGCGGCGCATGAGTAGTTCTACAGCTATGAAAACCACGCCGCCGATGATGAGCGCATATGCCACAACAGAGGGCGAAAAAAGCTCTTTTATATGTTTATACAGCAGCAGACCTATAAGCCCTGTTGGCACAAAGCCGATGATAAGCTTTGCTATAAGGCTAGGTTCTGCGATTAAGCGCTTAAAAAACATCGCCGCCACAGCCAAAATGCTGCCAAGTTGAATGGCTACCTCAAAGCATTTTAAGGTATCATTGCCCTCGTGTGAAAGCCCTAATAAATGCGCACCAAGTATCATGTGCCCAGTTGAACTAACTGGCAAAAACTCAGTTAGCCCCTCTATAATGCCCAAAATAATAGCTGAAAAAATATCCATTTTTATCCTTAAAATCTAGAATTCCTTAAGAAATTCTAGAAGTTTTTGTATGATTTTAGCTAAAATTTTACTAGAATTTATAAAATATTTTACTAAAGTGTATTTTTTAATATTTTTGATGAAAAATACTAGCAAATTCTAAAACTTTTTTAAAAAATGGAACGCTTTTTGCTTTAATCAAAATAAATTAAATCACCCAAAAGCCAAAAGGCTAGAAAGGACTTCAACTATGATGCGTTCACTTTGGTCAGGCGTTTCAGGTCTGCAATCACACCAAATCGCAATGGATGTAGAAGGCGACAATATCGCTAATGTTAATACCGCAGGCTATAAATATAGCCGCGCAAACTTCTCTGATCTTTTATCTCAAACAAGCAAGCCAGCCACAGCCCCAGAAGGCGAACTAGGCGGTAAAAACGCTATGCAAGTAGGTCTTGGAACACAAATTATCTCAACACAACAAATATTCACCCAAGGCTCACTGCAAACAACTGATGTTTGGAGCGATATGGCTATTCAAGGTGAGGGCTTTTTTGTAGTTAGTCCTGATGGCGGACTTACTAAGTACTATACTAGAAACGGAGCCTTTACTCGTGATGTGCTAGGAAACTTCGTAGATAGCAACGGCTACATAGTCCAAGGTTGGATGAGAGATGAGGATACTGGCACCATAGACCCTACTGTGCCAGTTACAAACATAAACATTGAACCAGGTCTAAGCATGCCAGCAAATCCTACTACCGAGATAAAGTATAAAGGCAACCTAAACACTGGCGAGCATATAGGCACTCAAAGCGCAGCTATTTATAGCTTAGATAGCAACCACGGCTGGTTTGATACCTCAGGCAATGGTATTCTTACAGCTGATAAGCTCTTTGCTCCTACTCGTCCAGCTAGTACAGAAAACGACACTACCAAAGACACACTATACATGGATAGCAAAAACCAAGTGCGCCTAAGAGAGCGTGGCGTGGATATGGGCGTAGTATACGATGAAAAGGGCGATGCGCTAAATCTAAGAGATGGTCAAGGTATCTGGGTAAGCTACGCTGATGCTAAGGCAGTATTTGCTGGTGGTAATAATAATCCAGGAATTACAATACCAGTAGATCAGCAAGGTAAACCTAATGGTAAACTTGATATAAATATAAATGGAATTGATATAAGACGCACAGTAATAAATCTAAGCGAAGTAGTGGCTGCGATAAATGACTTTAGTGTCCAAACAGGAGTTAGTGCTAGCGTAATCAATGGAAATCAAATCCAGCTAACAAATCAAAACAACCTAGGCACAACAGCTACTTCTAAAAATATAAAAATTTTTGCTAATAATGGAAATAATATACCATTTACCGGTGCTGGTGATGCTAATAAGTTTAGTGCTGCTGTAATCACAGCCTATCAATACACTTATAGCTCAGTAGGTGGTGTTGCAGCTCATAGCTATGATGATGGTGCTGTAAGGCAGTTTACTACCACAGAGGACTTGCGTGAGGCTATGCAACAAGACGCTAGAAAATATATAAACTATGATGGTAATTTGCTGACTTATGAAGCACCACAAGCCGGCGGCACAAGAACAGCAGCACTTCAGTGGATAGATGCTGACAATAACTTTACAGCAGCAGCCTATAGTAACAAAAACGATGGTGTTAGAGTAACCGTAAATGCTCAAGGTCAATTTGAGATAAATAACCCAGCAGGCGATGCCTTTAACGAAGATGACTACAATGAAGATACATTTGCTCAAGGTAAAGATAAAGATGGTGATGTTATCACTGATGATACAGTTGCACAAGGTACAACCCCTACTAACAAAAACACAAAGGACGATGATAAAATAGTAACCATAGCTGTAACTGCCCTAAGCAATGATATAGTAAATACAAATACTAGAATGGAAAAAGCATTTAGCAATCTAAATGGCTCTCTAAGTATAGGAGCAAGCACTGGCAAAACTAGCTCAGCTCTAAAAATGAGTGCGCACTCTATGACAACTGAGTTTTATGACAGCCTTGGCTCTAAGCACGAAATCACAGTAGAGTATAGAAAGGTAAGCTACAGCCCAGAAAATGGCACCGAGTGGAGCATAATGGTAACAGTGCCAGAACCAGGCGTGATAAACCTTGACCCAGAAGCAGGTGCGTATAAAAATGTGGTAACTGGAAATATCCGCTTTGGCACTGATGGTTCGCTAATCGGCTATAGCCCAAGTACCATCAACTACACAGCAAACAACGGCTCAGCCGCAGGTCAAACAATCGCGCTAAACTTTGGCACACTAGGTGGCTTTGATGGAATTACTAGTTATGATGAAAAATCAAACACCGAAAACATCGCACAAGATGGCTACACAGGCGGAACGCTAAATGGCCTAAGAATCGATCAAAGCGGTAAAATCATCGGTTCTTTTACCAACGGACATAGCCTTGCTCTAGCGCAAGTTTCTATGGCTACATTTACAAACAATAATGGCCTTGAAAAGCTTGGCGGAAATGTCTGGGGCGAGACAGCAAACAGCGGTGCTCCAGTAATAGGCGCAGCTAGCACAGGAAGCCGTGGAAAGATAAACGCAAGCACCTTGGAGATGAGCAATGTCGACCTTAGCCACGCCTTTACTCAACTAATCGTTATCCAAAGAGGCTATCAAGCAAACTCTAAGACGATAACGACTAGTGATAATATGTTGAATACTTTGCTACAATTAAAGCAATAGTTTTTTTAGCATATTTTGGCAATTCGTCTCGCAGCACTATTGTAATAAAAAGCTAGTTTGCACCGCTTTGGGATGAACTATCTGTTCTATCCCTGCAGCGGCACAAACTACCTTTTTTTACACTAGCACCACGATACTAGAATTGCCTTTAGAATTCTAGAATTCCTAGCAATATCTAAAGTTTAAGGAATTCTGGAATTCCTAGCAATATCTCTTGGGAATTCTAGTTTGAATTCTAGAATTCCAAAAACACTTTTTTAGGAATTCTAGAATTCCTAAGTATTTCATAAAAAATACTAAATTCACAAAGTCTCTCAAATGATATTTTAAGATTATTTTCAAAATTTTTTGCTTGGATTTTAAGCATTAACAAGGCAAAATTACGCCTTTATTTTGTGAAAGAGGATATTTGTATGAAAGTAATCAAACGCAACGGCAGAACAGAAGAGCTAGACATAGGTAAAATCAAAAAATACACAAAAGACGCAGTCGCTGGGCTAAATAATGTAAATCAAAGCGAACTAGAAGTAGACGCACAAATTCAGTTTAGAGACATGATAAGTACAGAAGAGATTCAAAAAACGCTTATAAAAACCGCAGTAGAAAAAATAGACCTTGACCGCCCTGATTGGACTTTTGTAGCAGCTAGGCTTTTTTTATACGACCTTTATCACAAGACCACAGGCTATACAGGATACAATCATTTGCGTGATTATTTTGAGCATGGCGAAAAGGCTGGGCGTATTTTTCTAGGGCTAAAAGACAAATATGATTTAGATGAGCTAAATGCGTATATAAAGCCTGAGCGTGATTTGCAATTTACTTATCTTGGTATAAAAACACTATATGATAGATACTTAATCAAAAATGGCAAAGGCGAGCCTATTGAGCTGCCGCAGCAGATGTTTATGGCAATTGCCATGTTTCTAGCACAAAATGAGCTTGATAGCATGGGCTGGGCAAAGAAATTTTATGATCTAATCAGTAAGTTTGAGGTCATGCTAGCAACTCCAACTCTAAGCAACGCTCGCACCACTCGCCACCAGCTAAGCAGCTGCTATGTAGGCAGCGCGCCTGATAATATAGAAGGTATTTTTGATAGCTATACTGAAATGGCACTTCTAAGCAAGTTTGGCGGTGGTATAGGCTGGGACTGGTGCAATGTGCGTGCGATGGGCGGCAGCATCGATGGGCATAAAAACGCAGCCGGTGGCGTGGTGCCGTTTTTAAAAATCGCAAATGATATAGCAGTAGCAGTAGATCAGCTAGGCACTCGCAAAGGCGCAATCAGCGTATATATAGAGCCGTGGCACATGGATATAGATGACTTTTTAGAACTTCGCAAAAACTCAGGCGAAGAGCGCCGCAGGACGCATGAGCTATTTCCAGCTCTATGGATAAATGATCTTTTTATGAAGCGCCTAGCAAATAATGAGCGCTGGACGCTTTTTGATCCAGCTGATACGCCTGATCTTTGCTCGCTTTATGGTGATGAGTTTGAAAAAAGATATTTAGAGTATGAAAAAGATGAAAATATCGCAAAAAGCTCGGTTTTAGCAAAAGATCTTTGGAAAAAAGTGCTTATGAATTATTTTGAGACTGGAATGCCGTTTTTGTGCTTTAAAGATACAGCAAACCGCACAAATCCAAACGACCACAAAGGACTAATAAGAAGCTCAAATCTTTGTACTGAGATTTTCCAAAACACCGAGCCAAACTACTATAAAATCAAAATCCGCTTTAATGACGGCAGTAGCGTAAGCTATGATGAAAAAGAGCTAGTAAAGCTTGATAATGGTATTACAAAAGAAGCCAAAAAAATCACTGCCCTTGATAAGCTGGGCGGCAAAGATATTTATATAGTAGAAAAAGAACGAACTGAGGGCAAAACCGCAGTTTGTAATCTAGCTAGCATAAATCTAAGCAAGATAAACACAAAAGAAGATATCGAGCGAGTAGTGCCAATAGCAATTCGCATGTTAGATAATGTAATTGATCTAAACTTCTACCCGCTAGCAAAGGTAAAAGCCACAAACCTAGCAAGCCGTGCTATAGGGCTTGGCGTGATGGGAGAAGCACAAATGCTAGCGCAGAAAAAAGTCGCATGGGGTAGCTACGACCATCTAAAGCTAATAGATAAAACAATGGAAAATATAAGCTATCAAGCTATAAAAGCTAGTTCAAACCTTGCGCTTGAAAAGGGAAAATATCCTGATTTTGAAGGCTCAAAGTGGAGCAAGGGGATAATGCCTATTGATACAGCAAACAAAGCTGCTAAGGCTCTAACAAACACAGATGATCTTTTTGATGATATGGCGTGCGACTGGCAAGGGCTAAGAGAAAAGGTAAAAAAAGACGGCATGAGAAATGGCTATCTAATGGCTATTGCGCCAACTTCAAGCATAAGCATACTTGTAGGCACAACACAAACTATAGAGCCTGTTTATAAGCGCAAATGGTTTGAGCAAAACCTAAGCGGTATGATACCAACAGTGGTGCCTGAGCTGAATTTAGACAACTGGGAGTTTTACACCCCTGCTTATGATCTGGATCAAAAAGTGCTAGTTAAAGCAGCAGCTGTAAGACAAAAGTGGATAGACCAAGGTCAAAGCCTAAATATTTTTATGAGTTTAGATAAAGCAAGCGGTGGGTATCTAAATGAAATCTACACGCTTGCGTGGCAGCTAGGCGTAAAATCAACCTACTACCTAAGAAGCCAAAGCGCAGAAAGCAGCCATCTTGATAATAAGCCGGTGGCTGATCGCTCGGTAGAGTGCGAGGGATGTCAATAAGGGGAATTTAAGGCTCAGCTTGTGGGTGCTTTTTGCCCGCCAAGTCTTGCGCAGCCCTGCGCCTTACGCAGAAGCTTCTGCTCGCTTTCTTGCGGCTTGTGCCTTAAAAAGCTATCGCAGAACTTCTGCGAACGCTACTGCTACGGCTCACAAAGGCTAGCGCAGCGGCTTGGCAGACAAAAATCACCTCACAATCTTAGAGCCTTTACTGCCGGGAATTCTAAAATTCCCTACTATGTCATCCTCGGGCTTGACCCGAGGATCTCTATGGAATTTTAGAATTCCATAAAATTCGTCATTGCGAGGGAGCAAAGCGACCGAAGCAATCTCATTTATTAAGTCTTGAACGAGATTGCTTCGTCGTTCGCTCCGCTCACTCCTCGCAGTGACGGAATTTCAGCAATGACAGAATTCTAGAATTCGCGCAGTCGTTTGGACTTCGCGGTAGCGGCAGCAAAAACAGGCTCCAAGATTTTTTAGTGATTTTTGCTTTTAAAGCTGCAACGCTAGCCGTGGGGCTGTGTCCACGGCAGTGGCTGGCGAAATTTTGCGGTAGAATTTCAAGCCAAAGCGCAGAAAACTGCCGCAAAAGTTTCGCCAGAACAAGCTGGGCTGCGTAAGGCTTTAAAAGCAAAAATCACAAAAAAGCTGAGCCAGCCGATAAAAAACCAATAAAAAACCAATAAGAAAAAAGATGATAGATTTTAAAAACAAACCAATTTTTTTAGCTCCACTTGCTGGGCTAACCGACCTGCCTTTTCGTCAAATAGCCAAAAAATGCGGTTGTGATGTAAGCATTAGCGAGATGATAAGCGCAAACGCCCTTGCCTTTGGCAGCCAAAAAACCATAAAAATGCTAGAGAGAGCCGAGGGGGAGAGTCCCTATATCGTCCAGTTTGAGAGCAGCGATGCTAAAAATCTAGCAAAATCAGTGGAGTTTTTAAACGCTTGCGATGGCATAGCAGGCATTGATCTAAACTGCGGCTGTCCTGTGCCAAAGGTCTTTAAACAAGGCGCAGGCTCTGCGCTTTTGGGCGATCCAAAGCTGCTTTGTACTTTGATAGAAACCATCAAAAAAACCAGCAACAAACGCTACACCAGCGTAAAACTGCGCCTTGGCATAAATGAAAGTAAATTAGAGGATTTTGCAAAAGATATTGAGAGCGCTGGGGCTGATTATATCGTTATTCACGCGCGAACAAGGACAGGGGGCTTTAGCTCAGAGCCAAACTGGCAGGCGGTAAAAAACATAAAAGCAAAGCTAAAAATCCCAGTTATCGCAAACGGCAGCATTGACGAGCTAAACGCTACTAGCGTGCTAGAAAGCACAGGCGCAGATGGGCTGATGATAGGGCGTGGGGCTATAGGCAAGCCGTGGATTTTCTCTGTTTTAAAAGGGCAGGGCGAGCCCAGCGCTGCGCAGAAAAAAGAGTTGATTTTAGAGCATTTTGCCTTGGCTGTGGAATTCTACGGCAAGCACGGTGTGGCAATGATGAGAAAGCATTTGCACGAGTATAGCAAGGGCTGTGCTGGTGCGCCTGTTTTTCGCACGAAAATAAACGCCGAAAGCGAGGCAAAAAAGGTTTTGGAGCTAATAAAAGAGTTTTTTAGTATTTAGAAACTCGGCAAATTCGTCATTGAGCGGCGAAGCGAAGCAATCTCGTTTAAGGCTTAATGACGGAATTTTAGACGGAATTTTAGATTAGGGAATTCTAAATTCTAGGAATTCAAAATTCTATGAATTCTAGAATTCCCCAGAAAATATCAAGGAATTTTAGATTTTTCTAAGACTATAGAATTCTATTTTATAAATCGGCTCTAAGATTGTGAGGCGATTTTTGTGAATTTGTGCGCTGGGCTAGAGCACCGTAGCGGTAGCGTTTGCGAAAATTTTCGCCGAATTTTTTAAGCGTTAGCGTAAGAAAACGGCGAAAATATTTCGCATAAGGTGCTGGGCTGTCCAAGCGTAAATTCGCTAAAAGCGTCCGCAAGCTGAGCCGATAAAAACGGCAATTCTAGTATCGTGGTGCTAGTATGACAAAAGGCAGGCGAGCGCGCCGCAGGGATAGAATGTGGAATTCATCCCAAGGCGCGTGCGACTGGCTTTTTTTATAATAGTGCTGCGAGACGAATTGCCAAAATAAAGAAATTGCCAAAAAAAAGGTAAATATGCAAGGCTACATTCTACAAACCAAGCCCGTCCGTGACGAAGACCTGCTCGTGTGGATTCTCACTCCTGCTAGATTAGTTTGCTGCTACCGCTTTTATGGGGCTAGGCATGGGGCGATTTCGCAGGGTTTTAAGCTAGATTTTGAGCTTGAGCAAAGGGCTGGATTTTTGCCGCATTTAAAGGGCACTATGCACTTAGGGCTTGCGTGGCTGCATGATAGGGAGCGGCTGCTTGCGTGGCAGAGTTTTTTGCGCGTTTTGTGGACGCATCTAAAAGACAGCGATGAGTGCGAGGAGTTTTATTTTCTTTTGCTTGAAGACTGCGCCAAAAGGCTAGAGCGGCAAAATCCTAAAAGAGCGTTATTAGAGGCTTATTTGCAGCTTTTAGCATTTGAGGGGCGACTAAGCAGAGAGGCGCAGTGCTTTTTGTGCGCTAGAAATGTCGCTGAAAACGAGCTGTGCGTGGCTAGAGGCTTTTTGCTAGCTCACAAAACCTGCCTTGGCAAAAACAGCTTTGAAAAACAGAGGGTGCTAAATGCTTTTAAGCAAAAATCTTGTATAAATCTAAGCGATGATGAGGTCGCTAAACTCTACTATATAATGCTTGAGGGCTTATAGATGATTTTTGTACCTGCTATTTTTTGGGGGTTAGGGGGTATTTTATTAGGGAATTCTAGTTTAAGGAATTCTAGAATTCCCTGTCATCCCCTAGCTTGACTGGGGGATCTCTATATAGAATTCTAGAATTCCTTAATAAATTTGCTTAGGAATTTTAGATTTTTGCTCGCTTTGGTGGGGCAAGCCCCACTGCTCGCAAATTTTTAAGGGCTACGCCCTAAACCCTTAGGGGCTGCCGCCCCTAAAACCCCGCTAAATTTTAGAATTCTCCATCACAATGACGGAATTTTGTACGGAATTTTGGACGGAATTTTGAACGGAATTTTGAACGAGATTGCTTCGCTTCCCTCGCAATGACGGCGATTTGATGAGATCCTCGGGTCAAGCCCGAGGATGACACGGTAGGGAAATTTAGATTAAAGAATTCTAGATTAAAGAATTCTAGTTTAAGAATTTTAGATTTGGAATTCTAGTTTAAGGAATTCTAGAATTCTAGAATTCTAGAATTCCTAGGTAAAATACCCCCTAACCCCCAAAAACTAAGCAAAGAGCGGATGAGAAGTAAAGAGCGGATGCAACGCAACCAGCGGATGCGCAGCAAAAAAAACTAAGTAAAAAACTTATAAACCAAAATTCCGCCAAAAGCGCAAATATAAGCCACCACAAAGGTAAAAATAAATAGCCACGCCACATATCGCCAGCCCCCAGCCTCTCGCCTAAATACCATCGTAGCAGCTAGGCAGGGATTGTAAAACATCGCAAAGAGTATAAAAGCAAGCGCAGTTTGCTCGCTCATGGCTTCTTTTAGCTTGGCTGAGAGCGCTGTGCTAGTCTCATCAAGCTCGGTGCCAGCAGAGTAAAGCACGCCCATAGTGGCTACGACCACTTCTTTTGCCGCAAGACCAGTAAGCAAGCTCACGCTCTCCCTCCACTCAAAGCCAAGTGGAGCAAAAATAGGGCTGATAAATCGCCCCAAAGTGCCTAAATAGCTGTGTTCCAAGAGATAATTTTGCTTTGTGGTCTCAAGCTCGTCTTTTGCCTCATCGCTTGTAGCAAGCTCTATTTTGCTATCAAAATCAGCTCTGATTTGCTCATTATAAGGATAAGTCTGCGCCCACCAAATCAGCACCGAGGCAGCTAGGATGAAGGTGCCTGCTTTTTTGATATACATTTTTGCCTTGTTATAAATGCTAAACCACACTAGGCTCCAGTTTGGCATGCGGTATTTTGGCAGCTCCATGACAAAGGGCTCATCAACTCCACGAAATGCTGTTAAGCGCAGAATTTTCGCACAAACTAGCCCCATTAAAGCTCCAAAAATGTAGATGTAAAATAGCCAGTTTCCAGCCTGATCTTCTGGCGCAAAGGCTGAGCAAAACAGCACAAAAACAGGCAGCTTTGCTCCACACTGCGCAAAAGGCGTTACAAAAAGTGTAAGCAAGCGGTCTTTGGGGTTTTTTAGCGTGCGAGCTGCCATGAAAGCTGGTACCGAACACCCAAAGCCAGTAACAATAGCAATAAAACTCTTGCCATGAAGTCCAAAGCGGTGAAAAATACCATCAAGCAAATACGCCACACGCGCCATATATCCAGTGGTCTCAAGTAGTGAAATGCCAAAAAATAATATCACGATATTTGGCAAAAAGCTAAGCACTGCGCCCACGCCGCTGATTATACCATCGCTAATAAGCGAGACAAACTCTGGGTTTTTTTCTTCATTTATAATGGTTTTTACGCTTTCTTGTAGGGCGCCTACGCCGCTTTCTATCCAGTCCATAGGATACTGCCCAAGGCTAAAAGTAAGCTGAAAAATCACCCACATAAAAAACAAAAATATAGGAATTCCTAAAAAGCGGTTCATAAGAATTTTGTCGGCTTTGTGCGCGGTTTTGGCAGTTTTTGTGTATTTTACACACTCAGCGCAAATTCCATTAGCAAAAGCATTTAGCTCGCTAGCAAAGATATGTTTGATTGATTTTGTCTCAAACTGCACATAAAGGCGGTTTTTTGCCTCATTTAAAAGCGGGGCGAGTTCTAGCCAAATAGCTTTATTGTGCAATTTTTGGTAGAGTTCATTTTCGCCTTTTAGTAGTAAAATTGAGATTTCTTGTAGGCTTAAATTTAAGGCTTTTATATTTTCATCATCTTTTTGTTCTAAGAAGTCTTTTAAAAGTGAAATTTCATTTTCTATCTCATCGCTAAAAATGCGCTTGTTTGTTCTCTTTCCAGCTTCAAATACCGAAATAATCGCATCAAGCAGGGCTGGTAGATTTTCTTTTTTATGCGCTGATACACCTATAACATCCACGCCCAAAAGCTCGCTCATACCAGCATAGTTTATATCAATGCCTTCTTTTTTGGCTTCATCGCTCATATTGAGAGCTAAAATCGTTTTTTTGTTTTTTTCTAGTAGCTGTGCGCTTAAAAGCAGGTTTCGCTCTAAGTTTGTAGAATCAAGCACATTTACTAAAACATCGTATTCGCCACTTTCAATGAAGCTTTTTGAAATTTTTTCTTCTTGCGAGTAGCCCTCAAGCGAATAAGTGCCTGGCAGGTCTATTATTTCAAGTTCGTAGTCTTTGTAGCTCATTTTGGCTTGGGCTTTTTCTACTGTTACGCCTGAGAAATTTCCCACCTTCATATCAGCCCCAGAAAGGGCGTTTATGAGCAAAGATTTGCCGACATTTGGCTGACCTATTAACACTATTTTAATAATCTTTTTCATATTTTTATCCAAAAAAAGCAAAAATTTTTAATAATTTTAGCACAATTTATCAAGGAATTCTAGAATTCTTTCAAAGTTTTTAAGCATTTTTTATGCTTACTCAAAACTCAAAAAAATCTTTGGGCTAATTAAGCCCAAAGATTTTAAAAATTAGTAGATTACTTAGTAAAAGTAAGGTCTACACTTAATCTTGCTGAGATATTATCTCCTGCAAATGTGAATAAATCAAAGTTATTTTTTGCTATATCTTCTTCTTCGATTTGCTCATTTATATAAGAGTGCAAAAACACCTCGCTAGCATAGTCCCCAAGCTCTCTTGCTTGTTTTAGCAAAGCGCTTATTCTAGCAGTGACTTTTTGTTCATGCTCTAAAATCAGCTTTGCTACTTCAAGAGGGGTTTTGAGATTTACAGCTTCGTATTTGATATCGCTTAGCTGTGGAGTGATATCTCGCTTTTGAAGAAAAGCTATAAAGTCCTCAGCGTGAGTAAATTCTTCTTTATAGTGATCAAAAAGCCATTTTGAATAGCCTTTGTAGTTTTCCTTTTCCATTGCCAAAGAGGCTTGTAAATAGATGTAGCCTGAGTACATCTCGAAAACAGCGTGTTCGCTCATTGCTTTTGCCATTTCTGGTAACATTTTTTCTCCTTTTGCTTAAGATTGATAAGCGCTATCATAACTAAAACTAACTTAAATTATTATAAATTATTTATAAGCATAAAAAAGCTCTATCCTAGCATTGCTATAAAGGCTCTATAATGATGCTATTTGCCTCGCTTTCTCTAAGTATAACGCAGCTGCGACCTAGCTCTATAGCTACTGTGTCGTGGCATAGCGTATCACTAAGCTTTTTTATAACCTTACCTGAGCTAATACCAAAGCTAAAAAAACGACTAAAAAGCTGCTCATCAGCACTAAAGCCTATTATTTTAGCACTTTGACCATCTTCAAGAGTGTTTATTTTCATTTTCTCTCCTTTTGTTAAAGTAAATAAGTTATTTTACTATTTATTTACTTAAATAAGTTTTAAGAGTTATTATCATTTTTTGAATTTAGAGAATTCTAGAATTCCTAAGAGTAATTTTTATAGATATTTTAAGGAATTCTAGTTTGTAAGAATTCTAGAATTAAGGAATTCTAGATTGTGGAATTCTAGAATTCCCTAGAAATATTAAAAAAGTAAGCTATTTATAAAATTTCTTTTATTTGGCGGGCGTTTTTCATCCAAAGGCTTAGCTCGTCCCAGCGTTCGTTTTTTAGCATGTCCTCACAGTGTGCAAACTCAGCCTTAAAAGCCTGCATCGCACCAAGTATATTGTCTTTGTTTTGGCGAAAGATATCAGTCCACATGATTTCGCTAGACTTTGCTATACGAGCCATGCCAGCAAAGCTGCTGCCGCCAAGCAAGAAAATATTGCGCCTTTCTTCTTCATTTAAAGTAGCATTTACTAGGCTAAATGAAATTGCGTGTGGCAAATGCGAGATGAAGCCTACATGATGGTCGTGCGAGGCTGCATCCATAAAAATAATGCGCATGCCAGCATGGCTTAAAATCTCAGTAGCTCTTTTTAGATGTTTTTGGCTCGTGCTCTCATCATCGCATAGCACGACTACTGCGCCTTTTAATAGCTCTTTAAAGGCTGCTTTTGGGCCACTATACTCAGTGCCTGCCATAGGATGAGCGGCGATGAATTGCGATTTTAGCGAGTCTGGACAGCTTTTTACTATGCGTTCTTTGGTTGAGCCTAGATCTATGATAGTAGTGCTAAGTGGTGCGCCTTCAAGCCTAGCTAGCACTTTTATTATACCCTCAACAGGCACAGCTATAAAAATCACATCGCAAGAGTTTTTTATCTCTTCAAAGCTTTTTAGCTCATCAACCAAGCCTAGCTCCAAGGCGTCTTTGGCGTTTTGTTCGCTTTTATCATAGCCACTTACTTTATCTATTAGCTTCATATCTCTTAGCGCAAGTCCTAGTGAGCCGCCGATTAGCCCAAGTCCAATTATACCGATATTCATAGCAAAGTCCTTGAAAATTTTTTCAAAATTATATCTTATTTAATTAAGTATTAAATTAAACTATGATAAAATGCGCAATTTTAATTTTATTTTTTGGAAATTTATCAATGAAAAAGTTTATTATTTTAGCATTTGCTCTTATTAGTTTTGGGGCTGCTAGCACTATTAAAAGCATTACATTTAATGGTTTTGTGCATATCTCAAATAACGCCGCACTTGATATGACAAGGCTTAGGATAGGCGATGAGATGAATGATGAGGTCTCAAATAGAGTGATAAAAACTCTATATTCTCAAGGCTACTTTAAAGATATATATATAGAGGATAATAACGGAGATATCATCATCCATGCAAAAGAAAAGCCAGTTATCGCTCGTATTGATATAGAAGGCGTCGTTACAAACGACCAAAAATCCATCACTACTATTCTTGGCATAAAAAAAGGTCAAATGTATGATGAGCGCGCCTCAGCTACAGCAAAAGAGCGTGTGAGACAGTTTTATGAAGTAAAGGGCTTTTTTGATACTATCGTTGATGAGGTAGTAACACCGATAAATACAGAAAACAGCGTGCATGTGGTATATAAAGTAAACCGCGGTGAGAACATCACAATCAAAAAAGTAAATTTAGTAGGCGCAAAAGTAAAAAGCTATAGCGATATAGAACCAGCAGTAGAAAATAAAGAGCGTGAGGCACTAGGCTGGATGTGGGGTCGCAATGGTGGCGAGGTAAAGATTTTTGAGTTGCCAAACGACAGCGAGAAAATCCGTGAAGAATACTTCAAATCAGGCTACCTTGATGCTAAGGTTTCAAAAGCCTATCTAAATACAAACTTTGAGGGCTACTCAGCTGAGCTTAGCTACTATATAAACGAGGGCGAGCAGTATAAAGCAGGTGAGATTAGCATAGATGCACCTGAGTTTTTAGAGCTTAATAGCGAAAAAATCGTAAAAAGCGATCTAAAACTAGAACAAGGCGATACTTTTAATACAGACTGGCTAAAAAGAGATCAAAAAACCATCACTGATATGGTGGCTGATAAAGGCTATGCCTACGCTAGAGTCGTGCCACTAACCGCACAAGACCCAGAAAATCACACCGTAGATGTAAAATACCAAATCTTGCCAAATGAAGAAGTATATATCCGTAATGTAATCATCTCAGGCAATGACAAAACGCTAGATCGTATAATTCGCCGTGAGCTGTATCTAACAGAGGGAAATCGCTATAATAGAGCTGACCTTGAAGATAGCAAAAATGCACTAAAACGCAAAGGCTATTTTGAAGATGTAGAGATAAAAGAACACCCAGTAAGTGATAATCAAATGGATCTTGAAGTAGCTGTAAAAGAGACTATGACAGGAACTATCACAGGTGGTATAGGCTATGGTTCAGGCGATGGACTACTACTAAGTGCAGGAATTAGCGAAAATAATATCTTTGGCTCAGGCTATCAAGGCTCAGTAAACATAGAGAAAAATAAACGCGGTCTAAATGGTAGCATAGGGCTTACAAATCCACGCATATATGACTCAGAGTATAGCCTTGGTGGAACTGTGTTTGCCAATGACTGGGAGTGGAGCAACTATAGGGAGAAAAACCACGGTTTTAATATCACCGCAGGTCGCCAAATAGGACGCTATACAAATGCATATATTAGCTATCAGCTACAAAAAACAAATATTAGCGGTCTAAATCCATTTTACGCTGAGGCTGGCTATCTAAATGGTAAAAAAACAAAAAGCTCACTTCTGCCAAGAGTCATTTGGGATAATACAGATGATCACTACTTGCCACGCTCAGGTTTTATAGCTAGCACTGGCTTTGAAATAGCTGGTCTTGGCGGAGATACAAAATTTGTGCGAAATGATACTGGCTTTTCTATATATAAAGGCTTGGCTGATAATATAGGCTGGGATTTGATTTTGCGTTATAAAGCAAACTTTTCTTATTTGTGGAACAATGATGAGAGTAAATTACCGATTAACGAAAAATTGTTCTTAGGCGGTATGCAATCAATCCGCGGCTACGACCACAGAAGCGTTAGCCCACGCAAAACAATTTGCAATCCAATGGACGAATACGGACGCACTTATTTAGGATGCCGTGATATAGAAACCGGTGGTAAAGTGGCTTTTCAAAACTCAGTTGAAATTAGCTGGCCTTTGATAAATCGTATCAAACTTCGTGGCATGGCATTTTATGATTTTGGTATGATTGGGCAAAAGCGCTTTACTGAAGAAAAGCGAAGCTCTGTTGGCGTCGGTATAGAGTGGATGACTTTCATAGGCCCACTTCAAGTAGTCTTTGTCAAACCTATAGGTAAAAAAGATGGAGATCAAACAAGTAGCTTTGAGTTTAATATAGGTCAAAGATTTTAGAGTATAGGAATTCTAGATTTAGGAATTCTAGATTTATCAAAGAATTCTAGAATTCCTTACTATGTCATCTCCCAAACCCCCTTGGGTGATCTCTATATGAAATTCTAGAATTCCTATAAACGCAAAAGCCTCTAGGAATTCTAGATTTAGCCAAAGAATTCTAGAATTTCTTTTGGTGGATCTCTATATGGAATTCTAGATTATTTGTGATGTAATCCCTCGATCAGGTCGGGGGATGACAAACCTTGTGTCATTGTCCGACCCCTCCGGACAATCTCTATAAAAAAGAAAACACGCAAGACAGGATGACTGGAGAATCTCTATATGGAATTCTAGAATTCCTACTTTGTATAAGAATTCTAGATTTAGGAATTCCAGAATTCCTACTATTATTTTAAAAAGCCTTTAATGCTCGCATTTATCTAAAAACTCAAAGCCAAGGGCTTTAAGCTCAGCAATTGCCTTGCTAGGCACCTCACCAGCTGTGGTTAGATAATCACCTATTACGATAGCAGACGCACCATTTTCTAGCACTTCATACTGGCGAGAACCAAGTATATGCTCTCTGCCACCTGCTACCATAAATCGCACATTAGGCAGTTCGCTGCTGCTTTCACGGATGATTTTTAGAGCCTCATCAGCACTTAGACGAGGCGGATTTATCGGCAAGGCAGGATTTGAGATAAAGAAGTTTATAGGGCTAGTAAAGGGCTCCAGCTCGCCAAGGCTACGGCGAAAACTCTTTCTATCATTCTCGCTCTCGCCAAGCCCATAAATACCACCACAGCACAGCATAAGACCAGCGCGCTTAGCATTTAGATTTGTCTCAAACCTAGCTTCCCAAGTGTGAGTAGAACATATTTTAGGAAAAAACTCTTGACTAGTTTCAAGATTGTGATTATAGCTAAAAATACCAGCTTTTTTAAGCTCACTTAGAGCCTCAAAGCTTGCTATTCCGTTACAAGCGATTAGCATTAGTTCAGGGACTTCGCGGCTGATAGTATGCGCTGCCTCGCAGATAAAGTCTAATTTTTTATCATCAAGCCCCTCGCCAGCTGTAACAAGACAAAAGCCAAGAGCGTGGTTATTTTTAGCGATTTTTGCTTCATTTAGGATATCAGCGATGCTCTTTTGGCGGTATTTTTTGATATCAGCGCCCCATTTGGCTGACTGGGTGCAATATGCGCAGTCCTCGCTACATCCGCCACTTGAGACATTACAAATCGCACAAAGCATGATTTTATTCATTTTAGCCCCTTTAAGTTTTAAACTTTTTATCAAGGAATTCTAGAATTCCTTAAAGAGAATTCCTTAAAGAGAATTCCCAAAACTAGAATTCCCAAAACTAGAATTCCTTAAACTAGAATTTCCAAAACTAGAATTCCCAAAGAGAATTCCTAAATCTAGAATTCCTAGTAACTTTTAATTTAATAGCAAAGCTTACCTGCCAAAGCGAAGCAAAGCAGAACCCCAAGTAAAACCGCCGCCAAAGGCATCCAGTAGTATTAGTGAGCCTGCTTTTAGCCTGCCATCTTCGTAGGCTGTATTCATTGCCATCGGTATGCTAGCAGCACTTGTGTTGCCGTACTCACCCACAGTTACTACGCATTTAGCCTCGCTTAGTCCTAGTCTTTCTTGGACAGCTTTTATGATGCGCAGATTTGCTTGATGCGGGATAAAAAGATCAATCTGGCTACTAGCAATCCCGCTTTTTTCTAGAAGTTCTACAACATCGTTTGTTAGCGTATTTACAGCGATTTTAAAGACTTCATTGCCAGACATTTTTACAAAGCCGACATTTCTACCATCTTTTGGCGTCATCAAAAGCTCGCCCTTGCTACCATCGCTTGCGCAGTGCGTAGAGATGATGTGATTATCGCTACTGGCTACGCTTACCACGCCTGCTCCAGCCCCATCGCCAAAAAGCACGCAAATGCTGCGGTCGCTGTAATCTACAATGCTAGAAAACTTATCAGCGCCTATTATAAGAACATTTTTCTTTGCACCACTCTCAACTAGGCTTTTTGCTACTTCAAGCAAATACACAAAGCCAGAACAAGCAGCACCTATATCAAAAGCCATAATTGCCCCAAGTCCAAGCTCGCTTGCCACCTGTGCAGCCGTGCTTGGCATACAGAAAAAATCAGGCGTAACCGTAGCGCAAATCAAGCAGTCAATCTCATTTTTTTCTAAGCCAGAACGCTCTAAGGCTAATTTACCAGCCTTTAGCGCCATGCTTGTAAGACTCTCATCTTCTGCTATGTGGCGAGAGTGAATTCCTGTGCGTTTTACAATCCACTCATCACTGGTTTCTACCATTTTTTCCAGGTCAGCGTTTGTAAGTATTTTTTGTGGGGCGTAAGCTGCTATGCTTACTAATGCGGCTTTTTTCATTGATTATAACTTGCTAGTTTTGAGATAATTTGTTCGTTTATATTTGACTTTGAGAATTTTATTGATTGAAAAATTGCGTTTTTTATAGCTTTTGGACTTGACTTGCCATGGCTTATTATGGTGCATTTTTTCACACCAAGTAGCGGTGCGCCACCGTATTCATCATAATCTACATCATTTTTAAGCTTTTTAAACACTCGTTTTAAAAGCACTGCGCCTATCATCGCAATAGCTGATTCTTTTATATTTCGCTTTATGATTTTTGAGATTGCGCCTGATACACCCTCAGCAGTTTTAAGCAGAATATTTCCCACAAAACCATCGCAAACAATGATATCTACGCTACCATCAAAAACTTGATTTCCCTCAGCATTGCCTACGAAATTATCCATTTTTTTAAGTAATTCAAAGGCAGCTTTGCTAGTTTCATTGCCTTTACAATCTTCTTCGCCATTGCTAAGTAAAGATATTTTTGGCTTCTGGATGCGCAAAATTTGCTGTGCGTAAGCCTCGCTCATCACAGCAAACTCAAAAAGATGTTCAGGTTTGCAATCAACATTTGCGCCCACATCTAGCACCAGCGTTTTTTTGTCACGGATGATAGTAGGCATTAAAGTAGCAATAGGTGGGCGAGAAACTCCATCAAGCCTGCCTATACGCAAGGTAGCCAAGCTCATAGTTGCCCCTGAGTGACCAGCTGAGACCACAGCATCAGCACTACCATTTCGCACTAGCTCTATTGCTTTATATATAGAGCTATCTTTGCGTTTTAGCGCATCAGTTGCCATCTCATCCATGTCAAAAACATCGCTAGCTTCTTCATAACTAATTCTAGATTCTAGACCTTTTGGCACAAGAGGCTCAATCTCAGCCCTTTTGCCAACTAAAATCGCTTCAAAACTAGCTTCGCTTAGAGCTTGTAAAACGCCCTCTACAATAGGCGCAGGACCAAAGTCCCCACCCATTGCATCTATTGCTATTTTAATCATTTGCTATTTGTATTGACCTGTTGTTGGATTTACACGGTGAGGCATTTTCCAGCTTCCGTCTTTGTCTTTTACCGGCATAGGTAAAGTTACTTTATAGTGTGTTCTGCGTTTTGCAGCACGCGTGTGGCTAACTCTTCTTTTTGGAACTGCCATTTTATTCTCCTTAGTTGGTTTTACAATTTTTACAATAAAAATAGTCGCTTTTTATGCTCTCAATTTCGCTATTTATAAGCTCACCTAGGTCAATAAACCCATCATAAAACTCGACTATGTCTAAACCAGGCGCAGATGTTGCGCCATCATTTAAGCTAAGTTCTAAACTCTCATTTATGCTTATTTCTAGTGGTTCTCCACAGCTGTCGCAAAAATGTTTTAGAACTCCACTTAACTCGCCACTAGCTAAAACTTGCTCTGCGTTTTTACGCTTTAAAGTGCCTTTAAAGCTAATGCCTTCGCACTCGTGCGAAATATTTAGTGGCTCAGAGCCGATTTTAGCAAATGCGATTTTCATGTGATAATCTAGAATTCCTATCTAGAATTCCTTAGAAATTAGCAAATTTCTCTTTTAGCGAAGAAAAATGCGATTTCGTTTTTAGCATTTTCTAGGCTGTCGCTGCCGTGAACTGCGTTTGCATCAATACTCTCGGCAAAATCAGCGCGAATTGTGCCAGGTGCTGCTTCTTTTGGGTTAGTAGCACCCATTAGCTCTCTGTTTTTTGCTACTGCGCCCTCGCCTTCAAGCACCATAACTACAACTGGACCGCTAGTCATAAACTCAACTAGCTCGCCATAAAATGGGCGTTCTTTGTGAACTTCGTAGAATTTTTTAGCATCATCTGTGCTTAGTTGTAGTTTTTTGGCTGCTGCGATGCGAAGGCCATTTGTCTCAAAACGAGAGATGATTTTGCCGATTACGCCTTTTTTTACAGCGTCTGGCTTGATGATTGAGAGTGTTTGCTCCATTTGTTATCCTTTAAAAAATTAAAACTCGCAATTATAGCAAAAATTTATTAAAATAGCTTGAAACTACAAATTTTGGTTAGAAATTTGCGCAAAAAGCTGGTATTTTAGCTCATCAATGTTGTGTGAGATAGCAGCTGAGATTACAGCGATGAAAAAAGGCTTGCTAGCAGGAGTATTGCTAAAATCATCCTCGCTTTTAGCTAGCAAAAAATCATCTTTTAGCTTAGCTTTCATCTCAAAGTCCCCAGCAAAATCAGCTAGAATTTCGCTAGCATTTTTGCAAGCATCGCTTCTTGTCAAGGCTATGGCAAAAGGGCGCAGGGCAAGCTCACTGCTAAACTTGCCAAGCTCAGTTTTTAGCGCAGCAAACTGCTCTTTTACATCCATACTAGGGTGGGCTAAATCTAGCATAAAAAGCAAGATTTTCGTGCGCTCAATATGCTTTAAAAAAGCAAGCCCAAGCCCCTTGCCCTCGCTAGCCCCACCGATAATGCCTGGGATATCAGCCATGATAAAACCATCAAACTCGCCTACATTTACGCGGCCTAGCTTTGGGGTGATTGTAGTAAACTCGTAGTTTGCTATCTCAGGTTTAGCGTTTGAGATGGTTGAGATTAGTGTGCTTTTACCGACATTTGGAAAACCTACTAAGCCCACATCAGCTATGCTTTTTAGCTCCAAACGCAAATTAAGCTCAGAGTAGGGCTCGCCAGGCTGGGCGTAGGTTGGGGCTTGATTTACGCTATTTTTAAAATGTACATTTCCAAGACCACCTTTGCCACCTTTTAAAATCAGCTTTTTCTCACCATCATTTATCATATCTAGCAAAAGCTCGCCACTATCAGCGTCAATTACGCTAGTGCCAGGTGGGACGATAAGAACTAAATCCTCGCCCTTTTTGCCGTGTTTTTTTCGGCTGCTGCCTTGCTCGCCACTACCAGCTTTTAGTAGGCGTTTGCCACTATAAAAGGCTAAGGTGTGAGTGTTGTTTTGTGCCTGAAAATAGACATTTCCACCATTTCCACCATCCCCACCATCAGGGCCTCCAAGCTCGACAAATTTCTCACGGCGAAAAGAAGCACAGCCTGCGCCACCCTTGCCAGAGCGAATGGTAAATTTTGCGTGATCTACAAACATTTGAATTTTTAAAAAATAAGTGAATTCTAGAATTCCCTAGGGAATTCTAGAATTTTTAAAAGAAATTAAGCAGCTGGATAAACTGATACTTTTTTGCGATTTTTGTCTTTGCGCTCAAATTTTACAACGCCGTCAATCAATGCAAAAATAGTGTGGTCTTTGCCCATGCCTACGCCTACGCCTGCGTGAGTTGCTGTGCCTCTTTGGCGGATTATTATGTTTCCAGCACGAACAAACTCGCCACCGAATTTTTTCACGCCAAGCCTGCGTCCTATCGAATCTCTGTTATTTTGGGTAGAACCCTGACCTTTTTTGTGTGCCATATTTTACTCCTTATGCTTGTATGCTTTCTACTTTTACACGGGTATACTCTCTGCGGAAGCCTCTTTTGCGTTTAGAGTCTTTGCGGCGGCGTTTTTTGAAAATCACCACTTTGCGGTCTTTACCCTCTGCGATTACTTTTAGAGTGATTTTTGCTCCACTTACAAATGGAGTGCCTACTTTTAGCTCTTTGTCGCAAACTGCTAGAACTTCGCTTAGTTCTACGCTTGCGCCTTTTTCGCTGCTAAAATGGTCAAGATTTAGATAATCACCTTGGCTAACTTTGTATTGTTTGCCACCGTGTTTGAATATTGCGTACATACAACGCTCCTTTGTTTGTAAAGATGCCAAAAAGCATTTGCCTTAGCAAAGTTTAGGGGCTTTTTTGGTTTAAAGGCGCAATTCTAGCCAAAAGTTTATAAATGAAAGCTTAAATGTAGAATTCCTAAGCTTAGAAATTCTAGATTTAAGCTAGGAATTCTAGATTTGTGTTAAGAATTCTAGATTTTTTGTATTTATTTTTGCTCTTTTATTATTTTTGCGATATCAGTAGCGATTTTCATGGCTTTTGTGGCTGATTTTGCGTCTGCTAGCTTGTTTGATTTTTGCCCAGCACAAAGTTCGCTAAATGCTACTAGCTCGTCTTTTAGAGCGTTTGCTTCTTTGGCTTGGACTAGCTCATTTTTTGCGTTTTTAAAGACAGTTAGCTCTTTTGCTAGCAAATCACACTCAAAGTGCGCCTCATCAGTACTAATGCTGATTTTTCGCTCGTTTTTGTGCGTGATGCGACTGGCGTGTATATGTGAGATGATGCCATTTTCGTGTTTTAGCGTGGCTGTGGCTAGATTTATTGTGTTATTTTGGATTACTCCGTTTGCAAAAAGCACCTGCGCATCACCATTTAAATAAAGTGCTAGGTCAATGTCGTGGATCATAAGATCAGTTATCACATCTACATCGGTTATCCTTGAGCTTGCTAGGCTGGTGCGAGTAAAGCGCAGTTCGTGGGTGTTGCTATCAAGCTTTTTTAGCTCGTTTTGTAGCTCTTTTAGCGCAGGGTTAAATCTCTCTATGAAGCCAACAGCGATATTTAGCCCTAGATTTTGCTCTAAAAGCATTATCTCTTGGCATTTTTCAAAGCTATCGCAAAGTGGCTTTTCTACGAAAATATTTTTTGTAGCTTTGCTAACTTTTTTTATATACTCATCGTGCGTAAATGTCGGCGTGACAATGATAATAGCATCTACGCTAGCTAAACCCTTGTCTAAATCCAAACTAGCCTTTGTGTCGTATTCTCTGGCTAATTTGGCGCAAAGCTCATCATTGTAATCATAAATAAAACTAAGCTCATAGCAAGGCAAAGAAACAATGTTTTTAAGGTGGTTTTGCCCCATTTTGCCCACGCCTAAAAGCCCTAGTTTTATCACGCTGTTGCCTTGTTGATTACTTCTATTACTTTTTGTTGATCTTCTGGGCTTAAAAACGCACTCATAGGCAGTGCCATTATATCTTCGCTTATTTTTTCACAGATTTCAAAATCGCCTTTTTTATGTCCAAGATAGGCAAAAACCTCTTGTAAATGAAGTGGGATAGGATAATAAACCCCGGTAGGAATTCCTTCTTTAGCGCATATTTCAAGGACTTTTTGTCTATTTTTTACTCTTATGCAGTATTGCGCCCACGCACTTTCGTTGCCATTTTCTATAAAAGGCGTGATTACATTTTTTAGATTTTGGTTATAGTTTTTTGCGATTATTTGGCGTTTTGCTAGCTCGGCGTTAAAATATTTTAGTTTTACATCCAAAACAGCTGCTTGAATAGCATCAAGCCTGCCATTAAAGCCGATGTATTTGTGAACATAACGCTCGGTTTGTCCGTGATTTAGTAATATTCTTATTTTTTTAGCTAGCTCATCATCGCTAGTAAATACAGCACCACCATCGCCATAGCAGCCAAGTGGCTTAGCTGGGAAAAATGAAGTACAGCCTATAACGCTAAGATTACAAGAGCGCTTGCCTTTGTAGAGTGCGCCAAAGCTTTGTGCGCCATCTTCGATTACAGCGATATTGTGTTTGCTAGCGATTTTGGCTATTTCATCCATATCAGCACACTGCCCAAAGAGCGAAACTGGCATTATAGCCTTTGTGCGTGTGGTGATTTTTTCTTCTATTTTGCTAGCATCGATGTTGTAAGTGCGCTCATTAATATCTACAAAAACAGGTTTTGCGCCCATAAAGGCTATCATTTCAGCTGTTGCTATAAAAGTAAATGGCGTAGTTATCACTTCATCGCCTGCTTTTATATCAAGTGCAAGTAGGGCTAAAATAAGAGCTGAAGTGCCGCTAGAACAGCCTATAGCGTGTTTTGCGCCACTAAAAGTAGCTAGATTTGTCTCAAAATCGCTAAGCTTTTGCCCCATTATATAATGAGAAGTATCTAAAACTGCGTGTATGCTAGTATCAATCTCGTCTTTGTAGGCTCTATACTGCGCGCCTAAATCAATAAAATTCACTAAAATTCCTTAAAAAATATAAAGCACAATTCTAGCTTATTTTTCGTTAAAAGAGTTTTAAAGATGTGGATAAAATTAAAAAAAATATAGAATAAAAGCAGGAATTCTAGAATTCCCCAAAATTCCTTGGGAATTCTAGAATTTCTTTCTAGGGAATTCTAGAATTCCCTAGAAATAGCTTTGCTTAAAAAGCCCAAAAATTATAGCTCTGGTTTTGGAGTCTTTTTAGAGCTAGCTGGGAACTCTGGGTAAGAGATAGCTGGGATTTTGCCATCAAGTGCGCCAAGGAAGTTGATAATGCTTTTTGCTTCTTTGTCGCTGATTTTGATGCCTAGTTGAACGCTACCCATAGTTTTTACTGCCTCTTCAAGAGTCCAGATAGCACCATTGTGGAAGTATGGAGCTGTTTTTGTTACATTGCGTAGAGTTGGGGTTTTAACCATGCCGTTTGCATCACCTTTGAAGTCACCAACATTAGCAAATTGATATTTACCAGCAACTTCAAATGCTTGCATGCTACCACCTAAGTTAACGCCAGTGTGGCAAGCAGCACAACCTTTATCGATGAAAGTTTTAAGACCAGCTTTTTCCTCTTTGCTAAGAGCGTCTAGTTTGCCGCCCATGAACTCATCAAATTTTGATGGAGTAAGTAGAGTTCTCTCAAAGCTTGCGATTGCGTCAGCGATGTTGTCAAATGTAACGCCGTCTTTGTAGATTCTTTTAAACTCTGCTACATAAGCATCTAGTGAGCTAATGCGAGCAACAGCTAGCTCAGCAGGAGTAGCCATCTCAGGCTCAGCTTGGATAGGTCCTTTTGCTTGCTCGATCAAAGTAGCAGCACGGCCATCCCAGAATTGAGTTGTGTTAAGAACTGAGTTTAGAGTTGTTGGTGAGTTTAGGTGGTGTGGGTTTGCTGTCCATCTGTGACCTACAGCAGCCTCAACGCCATCAGTACCGCCAAGACCTAGGTTGTGACAGGTGTTACAGCTGATGATACCGCTTTTTGAAAGGCGTGGCTCTAGGTATAGTTTTTTACCTAGTTCAGCTTTTTCTACTGTGAATTGATTTGGAGTAACGCCGATTTCTTTAAGAAGGGCATCAACCTCTGCTTGAGTAGCTGGAAGCGCTCTAAGACCTGCATCTTTTGCAGCTTTTAGAAGCTCTTCGTCAGTGTTTGCGGCAAATAGTGCGCTAGCAAGAACAGCACTAAGAACTAGAACTTTTTTCATTTTTCTCTCCTTTGGTTTAATGAGTGACGAATTATATAAATTCGAAAATTAAAAGTAAATAAATTTTTATAATTGTTTTTGTTAAAATAAAAAAAATTTTTTATAAAGGATAGATTTTATCTAAATAATTTAGCCTTTTTATATATTAAACTATGAAAAGATAAATTTTAATAATTTTTAAATTTTAAGAAG
Source organism: Campylobacter magnus (assembly GCF_028649595.1). Lineage (NCBI taxonomy): Bacteria > Pseudomonadati > Campylobacterota > Epsilonproteobacteria > Campylobacterales > Campylobacteraceae > Campylobacter > Campylobacter magnus. The sequence continues at coordinate 65,547 of NZ_JAQSLK010000005.1, read as the reverse complement.
TATTTTAAAAGAAAAATTATATAATTTGCTAATCTAAAAAATTTCGGGAGATAGGGGGATAGTTTGAATTTATTAGTTAGATTTTTTCGTCATGAGGCTGCTGGTGGCGTGATACTTATGCTTGCGACTTTGTTTGCGTTAATTTGCCAAAACAGCTCACTCTCTGGCATTTACCAAGAAATTTTGCATTCTGAGTTTTCGATTAGATTTAGAAATTTAGAATTTGCAGAGCACTTGGTGCTATGGATAAACGACGGACTTATGGTTATTTTCTTTTTTGTTGTTGGCTTGGAGCTTAAAAAAGAAGTGCGTGAAGGCGAGCTAAGCAAGCCTAGTCAAATCGCCCTGCCTGCAATAGGTGCGCTTGGTGGTGTTGTTATACCAGCTGTGATTTTCTGGCTATTTAATCACGGCGATGATTTTGCAATTCGTGGTTGGGCTATACCTACAGCTACTGATATAGCCTTTGCGGTTGGAATTTTAGCGCTTCTTGGCAAGCGTGTGCCAAGTGGGCTAAAAATCTTTTTGCTAACGCTTGCTGTGGTTGATGACCTTTGTGCGATACTTATTATTGCGCTTTTCTATACAGATCATCTTTCTATGACTTCGTTTTTGATAGCAGGATTTTTGTTAGGTGTGATGTGGCTTTTAAACTACGCTCGTGTGGCAAAGAAGTCTGTGTTTGTGTTTTTGACCTTTTTGCTGTGGATAAGCGTGCTAAATAGTGGCGTTCACGCTACGATAGCAGGCGTTTTGGCAGCCTTTTGTATACCTACGGTTGATAGAAACGGAAATCGTATGTTAGATGAGTTTTATCACGATTTAGAGGGTGTTACAAACTTCTTTATCTTGCCAATTTTTGCCTTTGTAAATGCTGGCGTGGCGCTTACTGGAATAAATCCAAATCAGCTTTTAAATAGCGTTAGTTACGGCATTTTCTTTGGTTTGTTTTTTGGCAAGCAGCTTGGAATTTTTATCTTTACTTTTGTGTTTATAAAGATTTTGCGCCTTGGTTCGCTGCCTAGCGGTGCTACTTGGACGCAACTTTATGGAGTTTGTATTTTAGGCGGTATCGGCTTTACGATGTCGCTATTTGTAAACGGACTTGCGTATGAAAATAGTGATAAGTTTTTCTTTGCTGATAAGCTCTCAATCCTTGTAGCAAGCTTTGCTAGTGGGCTTTTGGGCTATTTGTTTTTATATTTTTATAGCAAAGTAAACGAGAAAAAATTAAGCGAAAATTAAAAATATTTTGGCTAAAATCACAGCTTTAAAATTTTTCTTAAAAGGTTAAAAAATGGCAAATCATAAATCAGCAGCAAAACGCGCTAGACAAACAATCAAACGCACAGAAGCAAATCGCTTTTATCGCACAAGACTAAAAAACATCACAAAAGCAGTGCGCCAAGCAGCTGCAAATGGCGATAAAGCAGCAGCGCAAGAAGCTCTAAAAGTAGCAAACAAAAATATCCACGCTTTTGTAAGCCGTGGCTTTCTAAAAAAACAAACCGCAAGTCGTCGCGTATCTCGCCTAGCCCTACTTGTAAATAAAATCGCATAACCCGTGTTAGCTGATAAGCTAAAACCTTTTATAGTGCGCTATGATGAGATTAGCGCACTTTTAAGTGATCCAAGTGCTGCTAGCGATATCGATCGCATGAGCAAACTAGCAAAAGAACAGCGCAGTCTAGAGGCTATAAAAGACGCTGCTTTGCGGTATAATCAGCTTTTAGAACAAATAGAAGAAAACAAATCTCTACTAAACGACCCTGAGCTTGGCGAGCTAGCAAAAGAAGAGCTAAAAAGCGCTGAGAGCGACATCGCAACCCTAGAAGAAGAAATCAAAATTCTACTTATCCCAAAAGATCCAAATGATGATAAAAACATCTTTTTAGAGCTTAGAGCTGGTACTGGTGGCGATGAGGCGGCACTTTTTGTAGGGGACTTGGCTGGGGCGTATATGCGCTTTGCTGATCTAAAAGGCTACAAATACGAAATAATGAGTGCTAGCGAAGGCAGCGCGGGTGGATATAAAGAGCTAATCTTGCTTATTAAAGGCGCTGGGGCTTACTCAAGGCTGAAGTTTGAGGGTGGGACGCATAGAGTTCAGCGTGTACCTGAGACTGAAAGCCAAGGGCGAGTTCATACTAGCGCGATCACCGTGGCTATCATGCCTGAGGTGGAAGATAGCGAGATCGAGATCAAAGAAAGCGACCTTAAAATCGATGTTATGCGAAGCTCAGGTCACGGCGGACAAAGCGTAAATACAACTGACTCAGCCGTGAGAGTAACTCACATACCAACAGGTCTTGTGGTAGTAAATCAAGATGGCAAATCTCAGCACAAAAACAAAGACGCTGCTATTAAAGTGCTAAAAGCTAGGCTTTTTGAAATGCAAGAGCGAGAAAGAGCAGAAAAAGAGCGAGAGCAAAGAGCCGAGCAGGTAGGCACAGGCGACCGCTCAGGACGCATCCGCACCTACAACTATCCGCAAAACCGCATTAGCGACCACCGCATAAATCTTACACTTTATAGACTTGATGCGATTATGGCTGGTGGGCTTTTTGATGAGATTATTGATCCGCTAATTGCTGCTGCGCAAGCCCAAGCGATAGAAAAAGCTGGATTATAAATCTAGGAATTCTAGAATTCCTACAATCTAGAATTCCTACAAGCCAAAATTACTAAATTCTAGAATTCCTACAATTTAGATTCCTGGAGCTCAAAACAGCTAAAATTCTAGAATTCTTAGAGTTTAAAACAGCAAAAAATTAGAATTCTTAGAGCTTAAAACAGCTAAAAATCTAGAATTCCTACATTAAATTCCACTAGGATTTCTAGAATTCCTAGAAGTTTAAAACTAGAATTCCCGCAATCTAGAATTCTTAGAGCTGAAAACGGCTAAAATTTTAGAATTCCTACAAGCCAAAATTACTAAATTCTAGAATTCCTGTAATCTAGAATTCCTAGAGCTCAAAACAGCTAAAATTCTAGAATTCCTAGAACTTAAAATAGCAAAAAATTTAGAATTCTTAGAGCTTAAAACGGTTAAAAATCTAAAATTCCTATAAGCGAAAATTACTAAATTCTAGAATTCCTACAATCTAGAATTCTTAGAGCTCAAAACAGCTAAAATTCTAGAATTCCCACATTAAATTCCACTAGGAATTCTAGAATTCCTAGAAGTTTAAAACTAGAATTCCTAAGTAAAAATACCACATAAGCCTAAAATCTAGCGAATTTTAGAGCTAAAAACTTCTAGAATTCCCTACTGAAAAGTGCTAAACTCTGTTTTTGTGATGATTTCTTCATCATCAAGCACTTCAAGGGCAAAGACCATCTTTTCATCATCGCAAGGCGCTATCATCACCCCAGCTTCTAGCCAGCCTTTCTCATTTGGCTCCAAATCCTCTCTCAAATGCCCCAAATACATACTAAGTCCGTAAATATGAACTCTTGGCTTTTTAACGCCTTTTAATCCCTTGATAACAAGGGTGCTCTGGGTCATAGGTCTTATCGGCCTTGGCTCAAAAGAAAGTGTGATTTTGCCCTCTTTAGTATCTAGTTCGCACTCGCTCTCATTTAGCTCGCAAGCCCCTAGCCCCCAAAAGCCCAAAACAACTACCGCAAAAACTCTTCTACACATGATTCTATCGCCTTTAAAAGATAGTCTATATCGCTAAAATCTTGGCTATAATGTAAGCTTACTCGCACCCAGCCAGGCTTAAAATACGGCTCAAAATCATCATCAAGCCCCAAAAGCTCATGCCCATAAGGCCCAGCGCAAGAACAGCCTGCTCGCACCTGAATTTCGTAGTTTTGGCTTAGCATTTTGGCAAAATCATAGCAGCCCACCAAATCGCAGTTAATGGCATAAATTCCCACTCGCTCACGCCCCAAGGGAGTGTAGTTTATGATGTGATTTATCTTTGCTAACCCAGCTTCAAAATACTCCATAAGCTCATTTTCACGCTTTTTTATATTCTCAAGCCCAAAATCATTTCGCTCTTTAAAGGCCAAATACGCCCTTATCATCTGCGTAATAGGCGGCGTGCCAGCATCTTCTAGGGCTTCAAAATTGCTATTAAATCTAGCTGATGAGCGGCTTACATACTCGACCACGCCACCACCTGCAAAGCTAGGTTCGCCACTAGCACTAAAGCTCTGCGCTACGCTTTTTCTAAGTGCTAGCAAGCCGCAGCCGCCCACTCCGCCAAGCAGCTTATGAGAGCTGATAAAAAGCGCATCAAAATGCTCACTAGGGATGTTTTCATGCGCTATAATCGAGCTTGCATCAAGGGCGATTATAGCTTTTGGGGCTAGTTTATTTGCTAGCTCTCTTAGTTTTTTAGTATCAGTTTTCACGCCTGTTACATTGCTAGCAGCACTTACGCTAATGATGATTTCTTTGTTTTTATTTTGGCGCAAAATACTAGCAAAATCATCAAAGTCAAAGCCGCCATTTTCATCAAGCCTAACCCTAATGTTATCGCAAAACTCATAGCGAAAATGTAGTTCATTGCTGTGATGTTCGTATGGACCTGTGATGATTAAAGGGGCTTTTTGCTTTGCTTTTTGCCACAGCTCATCACTGCTAAAAAGGCGTTTTTTTAGCATCGGCGAGATATAAATGCCAGCAAGCTCGCAAAATTTCTTTATCGCCCCAGTGCTGCCAAAACCAGTCCCAAGCAAATAAAACTCATCTCCAAGCCCTAAAAGACGCTTTAGCTCACGCCTAGCAAACTCATAGAGCTCACCAGTAGCCTTAGCGTTTGCCCCACACTCAGAGTGCGTGTTTGAGTAGGTTTGTAGCACTTCTAGCATGCGTTCTTCAACGCCTTTGTGCGCTAGACCGCTAGCAGTCCAGTCAAAATACTGCGTGCCATTTTTTAAGATAATGCTAGATTTGATATCTTTCAAAATAAACCTTTTTTAAATAATTTCGCAATTCTAGCTAAAAAAAATAAATCTTGCTATAATTTTGCTTTTTAAAAGGCTTAAAATATGAAAATTTATGCTCTAAGTGATGAAAAATTTACTCCAAATGAGCTTTTATTTGCTAGTATTAAAAGGCTGTGTAATGGCGGTGCTAGCGTGATTCAATACCGCAATAAAAGTGGTTCTCACAATGAAAAAGAACTAAGCAAGATTAGTGAGTTTTGTGCTAGTGTTGGCGTGAGTTTTATCATAAATGATGATGCGCTTTTAGCCAAAAGAGTTGGCGCAGCTGGTGTGCATGTGGGCAAAGATGATGGTGGAGTAGGGCGTGCTAGGGATATTTTAGGTGGTGATGCTATCATCGGTGCTAGCTGCTATGACAGCTGTGAGCTAGCTATAAAGGCGCAAAACGAGGGTGCTAGCTACGTAGCCTTTGGGGCTGTTTTTAGAAGTCCTACAAAGCCAAATGCCGTTTGCTGCCCACTTGAAGTAATTAGCAAGGCAAAAGAGCTTTTAAAAGTGCCAGTTTGCGCAATAGGCGGTATAAATGCTAGTAATATCGCAAGCGTGGCAAAAGCTGGCGCAGACTACGCAGCTGTGGTAAGCGCACTATATACAAAAGATCAAATAGAACAAAATTTGCTTGAGCTAAAAAGGGCGATAAAAATCTAGAATTCCGTAGGGAATTCTAGAATTCCTAGGGAATTCTAGATTTTTCTAGGGAATTCTAGAATTTCTCAGGGGAATTCTAAATAAAACTTCTAAGGAATTCTAAATAAAACTTCTAAGGAATTCTAAAATTCCTTAGGGAATTCTAGATAAAAATACCCCCTGATCCCTAAAAAACATCTGCGCAAAAAAAGCAAAATTTCACCTAAAAATTAAGGCAAAATTGCTATAATCGCAGAATTTAATTTCAAGGATAAGGCTATTTTAAGAGAAATTAAAGATTTGAAAAAATAAAGGCGGAAAATGGAAACTTATATTTTGCTTTTTTTGATGATTGGCGGGACGATAATTATCGGTTATAGTTTGCTAAATGCGACAAGGAGTAGCGATGTATAGATTTGCCCCAAGTCCCACTGGCGACATGCATATAGGCAATTTGCGAGCCGCACTCATAAACTATCTTTGCTCGCTGCAAGATAAATCTGGCTTTGTGCTACGCATAGAAGATACTGATAAAGAGCGAAACATAGAAGGCAAGGACGCTGAAATAATGACGATTTTAAGTGAGTTTGGCGTGAAGTGGCAGACGCTTTATTACCAAAGTAAAAATCTAAAATTTCACCAAGAATTCGCTCATAAACTTTTAAGCGAGGGCAAGGCGTTTTTGTGCTTTTGTGATGAAGAGACCTTGGCTGCTAAAAAAGAGAAAGCAAAAGACGAAAATAGGCCTTACCGCTACGATGGAGCCTGCGAAAATCTAAGTAGCGAAGAAGTATTTAATAATCCACGCCCTGCTGTCGTTCGCCTAAAAATACCAAAAGATGCTGATTTTAGCTTTGTTGATGGTATAAAAGGCAAGGTGGAGTTTGAGCCAAGTAATTTTGATAGCTTTGTGCTGCTTAGGGCTGATAAAACGCCTACTTATAACTTTGCTTGCGCTATTGATGATATGTTAGAGGGCGTTACTTGTGTGATCCGTGGCGAAGACCATGTAAGCAACACCCCACGCCAAAATCTAATCCGCAGAGCCCTTGGATATACGCAGGAGATTAAATACGCGCATTTGCCGATAATTTTAAATAAAGCTGGGCAAAAAATGAGCAAGCGTGAGAACTCAAGCTCGGTTAAATGGCTGCTTGAGGCTGGCTACACCCCAGAGGCGATTGCTAATTATTTATTGCTTCTTGGCAATAAAACGCCGCGCGAGATCTTTAGCCTTGATGAGGCTAAGGAGTGGTTTAGCCTTGATAAGCTTAGTAAGAGTCCAGCAAAGTTTGATGAGGATAAACTAGCCCAAATTAATAGAGAACACATAAAAAGAGCTAGCGATGAACGCTTAAAAGAACTTGGAATTCCAAAACCTGCTTTGGCTAGATTTTACACGCAAGAAAGCTCGCTAATTCCAGAAATAAAAGAGAAAATAAGCGCAATTTATAGCAAAAAAGATATTCCTGATGAGTGGAGAGAAAACGCTGGAATTCTAAAAAAAGCAATTCTAGAATTCCAAACTTTCCCTGAGACCTTTAAAGATTTTCAAAGCGAGCTAATGGCAAAAACAGCTCTTAAAGGCAAGGGCTTTTTTATGCCTTTGCGCCTGCTTTTAACAGGTGCGCAGCACGGCCCAGAGCTAAGTGAGCTTTATGCTTTAATCAAAGATGATTTGCGGGAGATTGTTAGTTTATGATAGTTTTAAGCACATTTTTAAGCGCAGTGGCAAATATACTTCACATGGTAATAACTGCGTATATTTGGGTGCTAATAGCAGCTGCGTTAATTAGCTGGATACAGCCTAACCCTTTTAATCCAATAGTCCAGCTACTATATAAGCTCACAGCCCCAGCCTACGCGCTAGTTCGCAAAACTAGAATTCCCACGGTTTTTGGTGGCATTGATTTAGCACCACTTTTGCTGATTTTTGCTTTAGAGTTTATTGATATGTTTTTTATAGGGTTGCTTCATGAGATGGCTCGTTCTTTGTAGTATTTTTTGTTTGTCTGTGCTAAGTGCTGAAATTCCATCTTATAGCGAGCTTTTAAAGGCTCCAAAAGGTCTAGCAAAAGACTATTATATTTACCGCTATGCCAGCGAAAAAAATCCAAATAAAGCAGAATTAAAAGAGCTTCAAAAGCTGATTTTTAGAAACTCAGGTAAGATAAAAAAGCTCTTTGATAGCAAGGTTGGAGTGCTAAAACTACCGCCTGAGTGCGAGGGCGACATCTATGCAGCCAGCCCTGCTTGCCAAAAAGACCTGCTTAGTAAACAATACCTTGAAAGCCTTAGTAAAGAGCAAAGAGAGCGTCTAGCGCAGTATTTTAAAGGTAGAGACAATGACCTCTATACTCTAAGCATGGCCATGAATAGCCCTGACCCACTTGGCTATATAAATGCTAGTGGCAATATCTGGGCGTATTACCGCTATCTTGGAGCTAGTGTAAATCTAGCTAATGAACTGCGCAAAATCCGCCCAAGCCGTGCTATGTGGGCAAGTCTAAGTAAATCAAATCGCTTTTTAAACCTGCTTAGCGAGGCTGTGGTAAAAGGCGAAAATACTGCCTTAAAACACTGGCTTTTAGAGCTAAATCCGAGCGAGCCTCAGGGCATGGCTGCTTTTTGGGCTGGGCTAAATGCGCTTTTAAGCGGCGATGAGAAAAAAGCAGAGCTGTTTTTTGAGCAAGCTGCAAAAACCCCAGCAAGTGCGTCTGGGCGTGATCAGGCTTTGTTTTGGCATTATTTGCTAACTAAGAGCCAAACTAGCCTAAAAACGCTCTCAAATAGCAAAGATATAAATATGTATAGCCTCTATGCCAAAGAAATCACTGGCAATAATAAACTTGAAGTAATAGTACCCCAGCCAGTCCAAGTAGGGCTAACAGGCTATGATATAAGCGATCCTTTTACTTGGCAGCGGACAAAAGACGAGGCAGCCAAACTAAAAGGCAAAGAACTAGCAAACTATGCGCTAAAGTTTTATACCAAAACCACACAAGGCGAGTTTAGTTATCTAATGCAGAGGGCTTATAAGGGCGCAAGGCATTATTTTCCAACGCCATTTATGGAATTTATTGGCACAAATGATATCTCTCGCCAAGCTCTCATCCTAGCCATTGCTCGCCAAGAAAGCCGCTTTGTCCCCTCTGCAGTATCGGTGTCGTATGCGCTGGGGATGATGCAGTTTATGCCTTTTGTGGCAAATGATATCGGTAAGAAAAAGCTTGGAATTCCTGGCTTTAAAGAAGATGATATGTTTAAGCCTAGGGTGGCTTATGAGTTTGCTAATTATCATTTAAATTATTTAGAAAAATACTTAAAAAACCCGATTTTTATAGCTTATGCGTATAATGGCGGACTTGGCTTTACAAGGCGTATGATTACAGGTGGCAAGCTATTTAATGCTAATACATCAAAATACACACGCTTTGAGCCCTTTATCTCAATGGAGCTAGTGCCTTATGCAGAAAGCCGTGAGTATGCTAAAAAAGTGCTAGCAAACTATGTAATTTACAGCTCTATCTTGGGCTCCAATATAAAGATCTCGAAATTTTTTGAAAAACTAGCAATACCTGGTGGGGCTGAGAGCTTTCGCTAGTGGCTTTAAACTCCAGCTTTAGAGTATCGCTATCTTTAGCTGGGACGCTGATTTTATAGTATTTTGTCCAAGGTGAGTTAAAAGCAAGTTTTTTTAATAAAGGCTCATCATCATTTAACAAATGTGCGCTTATATTTGCCTCGCTTTCATTTACTTTCAAACTCTCAATTAAAATCTGCGCATCTTGGGGATAGACGCTTATAATAAAATCGTCGTTTTGGTCGTTTTCTTGGCTATAAATGGGATTTAGGTAGGTAGCAACTACCAAGAAATTGTCTTGTTGAAACTTTTGCGTGTAGGCTAGAAGCTCACGCTTTTGCGCCTCATCCACGCTTTTTGCAGAACAGCCCATTATAAAAGTACTAAAAAAAGCACTAAAAAGTGCTAAGAAAATAAATTTTTTCATTTCTATCCCTTTTGCCTTTTTAAGCGCAGATTATAGCATAAGAATATACTTTTTTAAAAAAGATATAAAGATTTTTATTTTTTTTGATAAAAGAAATCAAAATAAGCTATTTTTTAGCTTTATTTTATTATAATAACAAATATCAAAAAACTAGTAAAGGATGAAAATGTCAGTATTAGTAATAGGTGCAGACGAAATAACACCGATAAAATCAGTATTAAAAAGCCTTGGAGCTAATGAAATCGAACACTGGGACGCAAGAAATGAAAACCGCATAAATCGTCGTCCGTTACCAGCAAATACTGATTGTATAGTAATGCTTACAAGCTTTTTAAATCACAACACGATGAAAAAAATCAAAACTGAAGCAAAAAAGCGTGATATCCCTCTAGTATGTGCTAAAAGAAGCGTTAGTTGCGTATTTTGTGAGTATTGTAAGGTTTTTAAACTAAACAAAGAGTTTGGTTGCGATACTTGCGAATAGTTTTCAAAATAGCTGCTAGGGAATTCTAGAATTCTCTAGCAGTTATCTCTCTAAAAAATCAAAAAATTTACTAAATAATTGAAAAAAGCTAATTTTTGTCAAAAATTGTATATTTTTTGGTATAATCTAGCCGTTCAATTTTTTTCACAAAGGAAACATAATGAGTAAAGTATGTATAGTGTATGGCTCAAGCATGGGTAATACAGAAGAAGCAGCGAATCTAATCGCTAACAAACTAGGCGTTGATGATGTTTATAACATCGGTCAAACTGATGCTGATACAATCAATGGCTATGAAAAAATCATCTTTGGCACCTCTACTTGGGGCAGCGGCGATTTGCAAGATGAGTGGGATAGCTTTGATTTTGACAGCCTTGATGTAAATGGCAAAACAATAGCTTTATTTGGTATGGGTGATAGCAGCAGCTACAGCGATACTTATTGCAATGGCATGGGAATTTTGTTTGAAAAATTCAGCGCAAAAGGCGCAAAAATCGTAGGTGCTGTAAGTACTGATGGCTATACTTTTGATGAGAGCGAAGCTGTGAAAGACGGCAAATTCGTAGGACTTGCGCTTGATGCTGATAATGAAAGCGACAAAACAGAAGAGCGCATCTCAAACTGGGTTGAGCAAATCCGCTCTGATTTTGCTTAATTTTTTATAGTTTTAAGCTTTGGGCGTCAAGGGCTTTGTCCTTTGGCGCCTTTTTTAATACCCAAAAAAAGGAGAAAAAATGCCACTACTAGATAGTTTTAAAGTAGATCACACAAAAATGAATGCTCCAGGCGTTCGCCTAGCAAAGGTCATGACCACGCCAAAAGGCGATAAAATCAGCGTTTTTGACCTGCGCTTTTGTAAGCCAAATGAAGAGATTTTAAGCGAAAAAGGTATTCACACCTTAGAACATCTTTTTGCTGGCTTTATGAGAGAGCATCTAAACGGCGCAGAGTGCGAGATAATCGACATTTCGCCTATGGGCTGTAGAACAGGCTTTTACATGAGTTTGATCGGCACACCAAGCAGCCAAGCTGTAAAGGCTGCATGGGAGGCTTCTATGAACGATGTGCTAGGGCTAAAAGACGAAAATGCCTTGCCTGAGGTAAATAAATATCAGTGCGGAACTTATAAAATGCACTCTTTATATGAGGCGCAAGAAATAGCAAAAAACACGCTAAATCGTGGTATAGGCATCATAGATAGTGACGCTATTAAGCTAGAAAATATATAAGCACTTAGGAATTCTAGAATTCCTAAGAATTTTAGAATTCTTAAACTTGAATTCCACTAAAATTCCTAGGAATTTTAGAATTCCCCTTTTGGGGATCACTCTTTCTGTCATCCCCCAGCCCCCTTGGGGGATGACATAACAGAGAATTTAAAAATTCCGTCATTGCAAGGGAGCAAAGCAGAGGGAGCAATCTCTAGGAATTCAAAATTCCCTACTATGTCATCCCCCAGCTTGACCCGAGGATCTCTATATGGAATTTTAGAATTCTTAAACTTGAATTCATCTAGAATTCTTAGGAATTCTGGAATTCCTTTTAAAATTAAATAAAAATAATCTAAAAATATTTAAAAGTTTTAAGTGATAAAAAGTGGCCGGGAGATAGGGATTCGAACCCCAGGATGCTTTCACATCAACGGTTTTCAAGACCGCCGCTTTCGACCGCTCAGCCATCTCCCGATAATACAATTAAAAAGTCTTACTCAGTTTTTTCTTTTACCCAAGAAGCTCCGTCATGAATCTTTTCCTTCGTCCACTCTCCGGCTTTTTTGGTATCTTCGACAACACCTTTTGCTGTGTTTGAACAAGATACAAAAAATAAGCACGCTAATAACGCAAAAGAAAAGAACTTCACACAAATCCTTTTGGAGGCGACACCCAGATTCGAACTGGGGATCAAGGATTTGCAATCCCATGCCTTAGCCGCTTGGCTATGTCGCCAAAAACTGAGTTGTGATTTTAGCAAACAAAAGCTTAACTTTGCTTGAAATTTTGCTATAATTGCCAAAAATTTCAAGGGGCAAAAATGAAAATCTTACTAACCGGAGCTGCTGGCTACATCGGCTCTCATGTGCTAAAACAGCTTTTAGAGACTGGCGAGCACGAAATCTGCGTGGTTGACAACCTATATAGTGGCAAGCTAGAAGCTTTGCAGTGCTTAGAAAAAATCGCTAAGTTTGATTTCATCAAACTAGATATCACAAACACCGCTGAGCTTGAAAAACTAATGGTTGCAAGGCGTTTTGATGCTGTTATTCACTTCGCTGCTTTTATCGAGGTGGCTGAGAGCGTCGCAAAGCCGCTAAAATACTACCTAAACAACACCGCAAACACCGCAAATCTCGTAAAAATCGCTATCGAAAGTGGAGTAAAATACTTCATTTTTAGCTCCACAGCTGCCACCTACGGCGAGCCAGAGGGCGGCGTAGTAAGCGAAGAAAGCCCGCAAATACCGATAAATCCATACGGCGCAAGCAAGTTAATGAGCGAGCGCATCATCAAAGATGCCTGCGCTGCTAGCAAGGCAAAAGCTGGCGCAAACGGCATGAAATACGGAATTTTGCGCTATTTTAATGTAGCAGGCGCAGACGGAGAAATCGGTCAAAACTACCCAAACGCCACGCATTTAATCAAAGTAGTCTGCGAGTGTATCTGTGGCGCTAGAGAAAGCGTCAGCGTCTTTGGCAGCGACTATGAGAGCAGGGACGGGACCTGCGAGCGTGATTATATCCATGTTTGCGACCTTGCTAGCGCGCATTTAGCGGTTTTAGAGTATCTTAGCAGCCATGAAAGCGATGTGTTTAATGTAGGCTACGGCAAGGGCTTTAGCGTGCGTGAGGTGATAGAGTGTGCCAAAAAAGTAAGCGGCGTGGACTTTAAAGTGCTGGGTGCCCCGCGCCGCGTAGGTGATCCGGCCGTACTAATCTCAAATGCTAGCAAAATCCGCAAGCTTACAAGCTGGCAGCCACGCTATGAGAGCCTTGAATTAATAATCTCAAGCGCACTTGCTTGGGAGAAAAAGTGTCGCAATCTAAGCTAGTGTTTTTTTGCTTGGCATCCGCTGGTTGCTTAGTTTTTGGGGGTTAGGGGGTATTTTACCTAGAAATTCTAGATTTTTAGTGATTTTATTCCTAGGAATTCTAGAATTCCTAATCTAAAATTCCTTAAACTAGAATTCCCTAATCTAGAATTCCTTAAGATAACCACCACCCTTTTTTCTAAGGAATTCTAGAATTTTTCTAAGAAATTCTAGAATTCCTTAATACATTTGCCTAGGAATTCTAGATTTATGCTCGCTTTAGTGGGGCAAGCCCCGCTGCTTTTTATAAGAGCTGCGTCCTAAACCATTAGGGGCTGCCGCCCCTAAAACCCCACTAAAATCTAGAATTCTCTTGCTTTATCTGCGTTTTTGGGGTGCGGGGGTATTTTTTAGGGAATTCTGGAATTCCTAGAGATTGCTTCGGTCGCTTTGCTCCCTCGCAATGACGGAATTTCCACAATGACGGAATTTTAAAATTCCAAACTCACAGTAATATTAAAGCTTTAAATTTTACCTATTTTTGAAGCAGTTTTATGAGTTCATTGATTTTACCATCAAAGCTTTGCGTGCCTATTTTGCCACCTAGAAGCTGGGCTAAAGCCTCTAGCGTGATTTTTTTGAACTCTGCTAATTCATTAAATGTCCTAGCTGCTGTGTTTTCTATAAAAGTGCCTTGCGGCGTGCAGCTGCTGTGTAGCCGAAAAATAGCAGAGTCTCTAGTAAATTTTTGGGCTAAAAATAAACGAATAAGCTTGTCTTAATCTAAAATTCCTAGCAAATAAACTAGAATTCCTAGGTTTTTTTGGGGGTTAGGGGGTATTTTTTATCTTTGGGAATTCTAAATTTGAATTTAAAGTAAAAATAAAAGGCGCGGTACTTGAGTGCCCGCTGTGCGCTGCAGATAGAATATAAAATTCATCAAAGCGCACAGCAGGGCGGGTAAGCGTAAGAGCCCCGTCAGCAAAATTTCAGCAAAGCACCCCCAGAAAAAGTTAAAAGCCTTTTAGCTCAGTTATTAGTTCGCTAGCGATTTTGGGAGCAGCGAAGTCTTTGGCACGGATAAGCGAGCGCGAGCGATACTGCTCTTTTAGCGTTTTTTCATCCAAAACCCGCTTCATAGCAGCAGCTGTGGCACGCTCATCATCCACTGGCACCAAAATTCCGTATTTATCACCCCCGATAAGCTCTTTTGCGCCGCTTTTGTGCTCGCTTGTAATCACTAGCGCACCGCATGCCATAGCCTCTATTAGCACATTTGCAAAGCCCTCAAAGCGTGAGACAAAGACAAAAGCCTCGCAAGCTCTCATAAACTTATATGGATTTGCGCTAAAGCCCAAAAGATGCACCTTTTGCTCTAAGCCAAGCTTGTTAATAACGCCCCTTAAATGCGCTTCAAGCACGCCACGACCCAAAATCACCAAATCAGGCAAATCAGGGTGAGCAAGGCTAGCATAAGCACGGATTAAAAGCTCGTGATTTTTGCCCTCATCTAGCCTGCCTACGCTTAGAAAAAACTTTTTATTTTCTAGCTCGGTTAGTGGCTGGGCGGCTTTTTGCTCTATCTCATCCAAATCAAGCGCATTATATAGCACACGCATTTTGCTAGGGTTAATGCCGTAATTATCACGCAAATCCTCTAGCGCCCCAGTGCTGTTTGGGTAGATAAAATCAGCCTTTGGATAGAGCCATTTTAATAGAGCTTTGCTAACAGCACCTTTTATGCCAGCGTTTTTATAAAGCACGCTTGGAGTAGAGCATTCGTTAAAAACAAAGGCGCCTTTTAGCCCAAAAATGCGAGCAAGTCCAGCGATGTAGCAAGGGCGGTTCATCCACACAAAATGCGTATCAATGTCTAAGTTTTGGCAAAGTGCTTTGTATTTTAGCGCAAGAAAAGGGATTTTTGCTAGCTTTAAAATACCGCTTTCAAAGGGCTTAGAGTTTTCTAGCAAGTGGATTTTTACGCCCTTTGGTAGCTCGTAGTCTATTTGCTCGTTTTGTAAAATAAGATGAATTTCAAAGTGATTTACTAGGTATTTTAGTAGATTGCTTACTACGCGCTCGGCTCCACCACCAGCCATAGAGTATATAAAAACACTAAGTTTTTTCATTGCTTTATGCTCTCTAAGTAGAGTTTGGCAGCTTCATTTATATTCGCTAGTGCTTCTTCATAGCTTTTGCCCTGGGATACACAGCCTTCAAGGGCTAGAACATAGGCAAAGTAGCCAAACTCGTCTTTTTCTATGATTGCGTTTAATATCATTTTAATCCTTTTGTGTGATTATAGCAAATTTAGCTCAAAATCAGCTCTTTATATTTTAAAGCGATTTTTGCTGGCTCAAAGTCTGCTAGGCGTCTTAGGGCATTTTTAGCTAGGCTTGCCCTTAAGCTCTCATCTCTCATAAGCTGTTCTAAGGCTTTGGCAAACTCTAGCTCGCTTGCGATTATACCATCTTTTGCGTGGGTTATTAGCTCGCTAGCACCTGCTGTTGGAGTAGAAATTCTAGCGCAATAAAAACTAATACACTCAGCCAAAACATTACCAAAACTTTCGCTTTTGCTAGGCAGGGCTAAAATGCTAGCTTTGGCGTAGAGTTCTTTTGTATTTTTTGCGTGTCCTATGAACTCTGCGCCAATTTTTAGCTCGTTATTTAGAGCTAAAAGACGCTCTTTTTGCGACCCGTCTCCTGCGATGATAAAACGCCAGTTTTTGCGCAAATCAGGGCTTATTAGTGCTAGGCTTTTTAGATAAAACTCGTAGTTTTTCACACTTTCAAGTCTGCCCACGCAAAGGACGATATTTTCTTTGTTTACTGGAATTCTGTGGCTTAGAAAATCAGCATTTAAGGGATTATAAATTACTTTTGCGTTTTTGCAAAAATTATAGTAGTTTTTCTCGCTCTCATTTAGCACTACAAGTGCCTTTGCCCTTGGATACAGCAAGCGGCGCATAGCTCGCCAAAAGCGTGATTTTAGGGCTCTCTCATCAGTGTGTTCGCTGATTATCACGCTTTTTGGGGTAAAAAAGGTGCTTATTAGCACATTTATATTTGTTTGATCTAGCATTGATATTACAGCTTTTGAGTTACTTTTTTTGATAGCTTTGTTTATGCGCCAAAACTTGCTAAATTTAGCTAGAATTCCCTTTTTTTCATATAAGGGCAGATGGGTTAAAGTGGCTTTATACTCATAATACCCACTATTTTGCTCAAAATACAAAATCTCGCAAGTATCGCCCATTTTGCTAAACTCATCGCAAAGCGTGGATAATACACGCTCAGCCCCACCATTTGCTAGATTTGAGATTATAAAAAGTATTTTCATTTTATTAGCTCCCACCACTCTTTAGCTATGTTTTCTAGGCTAAATTTCTCACTCTCGGCCCTAGTATTTTCTAGCACGCTCTCATCTGCGCTTAGGGCTTTTAAAATAGCCTTTGCTAGTGCTTGTTCGCTAAAATCAGAGCTGATAAAGCCGTTTTTGCCATTTTCAAGCAGCTCTAGCGCTCCTGCTGTTGGCGTAGCCACTCTAATACAATCAAAAAACGCACTTTCAATTAAAGCATTACCAAGACCTTCAAAGCGTGAGCTAGATACGATGATTTTTGCTTTTTTGTAGTAGTTTTGTATATCGCTAACGCTCCCAAGGAATTCTAGATTTTTAAGACCTAGTTTTGCGCTAAGGTTTTGTAGGCTCTGTTTTTGCGAACCAGAGCCAAGCACTAACACCTTAAAATCATCTAGCCTTAAAAGTGCTAAAGCACGCAAAAAAATATCGCAGCCTTTGACATACTCTAATCTGCCTACAAAGATAATGAGCTTTTCTTTTTGTCCGCCAAAGCTAGGTTTAAAAATGCTAGGATTGTAAATAATAGCTTTATTTTTCACAAAAGAATAGTAGTTAAAATCGCTTTTGCTTAGCACTGTTAAAGCACTAGCAAAAGGATAAAAAATGCGCCTTAAAACTCTCCATTTAAGCCCCACAAAATCATGAGCTGAGTGCTCTGAGATAATGAGCTTTCGCCCCAAAAACGCAGTGGCAATAATGCTTAAAATATTTGTGCTATCCATAAATGAAATCACGCAATCAGCGTCTTTGGCGTGCCCTCTAATGGCTAAAAGCTTAGCAGCTAGCCTAGGAATTCTAGAATTCCTAGTAAATTTATTAAGCTTTACCTTAGAGCTTATTTCATAAAAAATCTCTCCACTAAAATAGAGAATTTCTACCTCATGTTCTTCACTAAAATAATTTGCCAAGCTAGCACAAACTCTCTCAGCACCGCCATTTTCAAGGCTAGTTATGACAAAAAGTAGCTTCATTTTTGGCTTTCATTTTTAGCGCTTTGTTTGCGGTAGCGAGCTAGCAAAATTTTTTGACAAAAGGCGTGGGCAAGGATGACTAGCTTGAATTTCAGCGAGCCATGCTTATTAAAAATTATAGGAAAAATATTTGCCCTTAGCCTTGCGCTAAAGCTAGCAACTTTTTCATAAAGCCCGGCCTCTCTTGCTTTGTAAATCAAAAACAGCGTGCCATTTGCCAGTGCAAAAAAGGCAAGCGGCACAAGGCTAGGCGCACGCTCTTTGCATTCTTTTAAGAAATTATCACCTACAAGCACCATAGAATCATACTTTGCGTTATAGCTGCTACGCATGATTGAAATATCGCTATCTTGGTAGTTATACAGCCCACCAGTGTCAAAGGCTACTTTTATATCGCCTAAAAAAATCTTTGAGATAAAAGAAAAATCCTCTGTTACATGCTCACTTTCATTAAAGCGCAAATCCCCTATAATAGAGCGTTTAAATAGCTTATTCCACGGAGCCCAGCCAAAGCGGTGGGCTTTGTCTTTTAGCATAAACTCCAAAGCCTGCTGGCCACTTAGAATAAAAGGCTTTGGCACCTTATAATCATTTATGCTAAGCACAAGTGCATCGCTAGAGCCGATTTTTGCTAGTAAATCAGTAAAATATCCCTTTTTTATACTATCATCGCTGTCAATAAAAGCGATATAATCGCCCTTTGCTAGCTCTAAGCCAGCATTTCTTGCTGAACTTACTCCGCCGTTTTGCTTGTGAAGCACTTTTATATTAGCATTTTTTTTGGCTAGCTCATCACAAAGAGCGCCTGAGTCATCTTTTGAGCCATCATTTATCAAAATAATTTCTAAATTCTCATCTTGATCCAACACGCTGCCTACGCATTCTTTTAAAAAAGCAGCTGAGTTATAAACTGGAATTATCACGCTTATTAGCATTTTTTTACCTTTAAAAGTTTTGCTTTGATTAGTTCTAAAAATAAAGTTCTTTGCTCTTTATTAAAGAGCACAAAAAACAAAAACAAGTAGCCAAAAAGGCAAAACAAAGCCCCAAAAAGCACCAAAAGTAGCCAAGAAAAGCTAAATAAAATCAGGCTTTTTAGAGCTAAAATTATAGCAAGCAATGCTATAAAAGCCGCTAAATTTCTAGCAAAATCTATAAAAAATGTACTTTGTGGTAATTCTAAATTCCTAGCAGCATTTGCTATATCAAAAAGCAAAATTCTTGCCATATAGCAAACACTAGCGCAAACAAACATAGCCCAAAGCCCCCAGTTAGTAAAGCTTAAAAGCGCAAACTGAGAACAAAAGGTGCAAAGCGCCATTATTAAATTTGCCATAGCAGGGCGGCGCAGGCTATTTACTATTATATTTAAACTTAGCAGCGGATACATACAAGCCGAGAATAAAGCAGGCGCAGCAGCAATCATCGCTAGTGCGTAGATAAAGGCTATCTCGCTGCTGCTTTTAAAAGGCAGCCACAGAGCATAAAACTCAGCTCCAAGCCCTACAAAAGCACAAATTGGCGGCAAGCAAATAAATGCCTGAGCCCTTAGAGCAAAGCGCAGATTATAAATAAGCTCGGCTTTTAGATTTTTAGCATAAAGCTCTGTTAGTTTTGGCGAAAAAACGCCACTTAGCATAGCTATAAAGCTCTCAATTGTGATTATTAGTGACTTTGAAATTGCCATAATGCCCACCATCGCAGGATTTAAAAGCAAATTACAAAGCAGCAAATCAGCACCATTTATTATGCTATAACTTAGGCTATTAAAGCTATTAAAAGCACCTGATTTAAAAAGTGCTTTAAGCAGCCTTAACCTTGTATAGCGCAGTCTAAAACGCACTCCAAGCCCAAGCTTTTTTACTATAAAAAGTGAGCTTATAAAAACCACTATGCTTGAAATAAGTGCTGCAAATGCTGAGTAGCTAATCATCGGTTCTAAAAAATAATAAAGCCCAAAAACCAAAGCAGCAAAAACCAAGCTTGCAAGTGCTGAGCGAAAGGCGATGAGATAGACTTTATTTACCACAAAAGCAAGGGCTGAGAAAATGCCATTAAATAGCCCCAAGCAAAAGTTAGCAAAATACAGCCCAAAGGCAATTTGCGCATCGCTTTTTAGCTCTGGGCTTACATTTATAATAGCATCAATTTTGTAGATAAAAAGAGCAGAACTAAGGCAGATTAAAAGGCTAAATATTATGTTTATTACTAGCACAGATGAATAGTATTTGCTAGCTAGCAAAACTCGCCCAGCATGGTACTCAAAGGCTATAAAGCGACCTGAGACTGAGTTTATCACCATGGTTAGAATGTAGCCGTAGCTTACAAGCGAGTTTGCTAGGGTTAGCAGTCCATAAGCCTCATCGCCCAAAGAGCGCAGTATAAAAGGCGCTAGCAAGAAATTCACAAGTAATTGTATAGCAAAGACGATGATGCTAGAGATTAGGTTTAATGCCATTTTTACCTTTTCTTTTTGGCTTTTGTGCTTTTATCGGCTGGCTCAGTCTGCGGCTGCCTTTGACTAGTTTTTGCTTAGGCAGCCCAGCCAGTTCTGCGAAAACTTTCACGCTGTTTTGCTTCGCAAGTCGCCTTTAGATTTTTACTTTTACTAGCGACTTGCTCGCAAATTCAGCGCAAAATTTTCGCAGCCGCTGCCGCGGACACGGCTCCACGGCTAGCCTTGCGTAAAAACTAGCCAAATTCACCTCGCAGCCTTGGAGCCTGATTTTTACAGCTACCGCAAATCCCAAACGACTGCGCGAGTTTGGGAATTCTAGAATTCCTAAACTAGAATTCTTAATCTAGAATTCCTAGAAATTCTAGAATTTACCTTAGGAATTCCAGAATTCCAATCTAGAATTCCTTAAACTAGAATTCCAAACTAGAATTCCAAAGAGAATTCCAATCTAGAATTCCTAGAAATTCTAGATTATTTTAGCGCAGAGCTAAAAAAGTCCTGGACCCTTTTCATTTGCGTTTTTACAGCTGTCTCGTCCTTGCCCTCAAGTAAAAGTCGCAGTAAATTCTCAGTGCCTGAGTAGCGAAAAAGTGAGCGAATTCCAAGCTTTTTTAGCTCGCCCTCAAGCTTTTCAAGTCCAGCTATTTCGCTAAGAGGCGGCTTTTTGCCAATAGGCAGATTAACTAGAATTTGAGGAAAAGGCTTAATCTCTCCAAAAAGCTCGCTAGCCTTTTTGCCACTCTCAAGCAAGCACGCGCTTACTTGTAGCGCACTTACTAGCCCATCGCCAGTTTTGGCAAAGTCGCTAAATACTATATGTCCACTTTGCTCACCTCCAAAGTTTAAGCCACGCTCTTTCATCATCTCAAGCACATTTTTATCCCCAACCGCTGAGCGACTTAGCTTGATTTTATGCGCTTTTAGATACTCATCAAGGGCAGCATTGCTCATCACAGTTGCTACTATTTCATCGTTTTTTAGTAGTTTTTGCCTTTTTAGGTGCGTAGCTAGCACGCCTATTAAGGCATCTCCGTGGACGACCTCGCCTTTTTCATCTACAACCACTAGCCTATCAGCATCCCCATCAAAGCCAAAGCCTATATCAGCACGCAAATGCTTAACTTGCAGAGCCAAGTTATTTGGGTGAAGTGCACCACAATTTTCGTTTATATTTTGTCCATTTGGCTCATCACCAAGCACGATTAGCTCAGCACCTAGTTCGCTAAATATCGTTGGCGCAGCCTTATATGCAGCCCCATTTGCTGTATCAAGCACGATGCGAAGACCTTTTAGCGTAAGATGTCTGGGAAAGCAGTTTTTGATATGGACGATATAGCGGCCAATTACATCATCTATGCGTTTAGCAGCGCCTATTTGCATGTTTGTAGCCTGTGCGCTAGCTATCAGCTCATCATTAGCATAAATCGCTTCTATAGCATCCTCAGCGGCCTCGCTTAGCTTATCTCCATTTGCGTTAAAAAACTTTATGCCATTATCATAAAAGGGATTATGACTAGCTGATATCATTATACCAGCATCGCAGCGCATATCTTCTGTAAGAAACGCCACAGCTGGCGTTGGCATAGGACCAATTTGGCGAACATTAAAGCCCACAGCAGTAAGCCCTGCTACGATAGCAGTTTCAATCATATAGCCGCTTTTGCGAGTGTCTTTGCCTACTAGGATATTGTTTGTTATGCTATCTTTGCGAAAATAAATCCCTGCTGCCATCGCTAGACGCATAGCAAGAGTTGCGCTAAGCCTCTCGCCAGCAAGTCCACGCACGCCGTCCGTGCCAAATAATTTGCCCATTTTTGTCCTTTTTGTGATTTTTGGTATAATTTTAGCAAGTTTAGGCAAAAATTCAGTAACAATTCTACATTTTAAAGAGTTTTTGCCGATTTTTTAATAAAAGGAAGTATCATGGCAATTTCACCAGTAACAGGCGCAATCTACGCAAACCAAGTAGCCCCAGCAGCAAGCGCTATCCAAGGCGAACAGCAAGCAAAGTTTGATATGCAAAGCGCACTGGCAGCCGCTGCTGCTAGCGAGCAAAAAAAAGAAGTAGAAGAAACCAGAGCCACTGATGAGATCTATAAGACTGATCCAGAAAGAGACAAACAAGAGCAAAAAAACGCCAAGCAAGAAAAAAAGAAAAAAGATGAAAAAGAGCTAAACCTAGATGAAATAGATAAAAAACTAGGCGAGTTAAGGCAAAATGAAGAAGAAAGCGAAAAGCATTTTTTTAACTTTTCAGTTTAAAAATTCTAGAATTCCTAAGTGGGAATTCTAGAATTTAGGAATTCTAGAATTCTATATTTTAGGAATTCTAGATTTTAAGAATTCTAGAATTCCTTATCTCCACACTTTTGGTAGCACAAATAAAGCCATTAAAAGCAAAGCTATATTACACACCCAACCTACAGCAATACTGCCAAAAATCCCAGTAAACAAAAAGCTAATCGCCGCTGCAATAGCGATAGTAACTGCATAAGGCATCTGCGTAGCGATATGCTCTAGCACAGGGCAGCCTGCGCCAGTGGACGAAAGTATGGTGCTATCGCTAATCGGGCTTGCATTATCGCCAAAAATCGCACCTCCTACCACAGCTGCTATGCAGATAAAGGTGATGTTTTGAAGTTCTTCTAGCCCCATGTTGTTTGAAGCTCCAAGTGCTGTAACAATAGGCATCACAAGCGGAATCATAATACCAAAAGTCCCCCAGCTAGTCCCAGTAGCAAAAGAAATAAGCCCAGAGACCAAAAATACAATGCTAGCTAGCAAAAATACTGGAAAATCGCCATTTACCACAAGTCCGCTTAAATACACGCCAAGACCAAGTCCGCCCTCGCTAGGCGCTGATTTGATTATAGTGCCTATACTCCACGCTAATATCAAAATCGTAAGGGCTGGCACCATTGATTTTATGCCCTCGCTGACAGCTGCCATCGAAGCCTTTGCGCTTACTAGCCTACGAAAGATATAGTAAATAAAAGTAAAGAAAAAAGTAAAAATAATAGAGTGCAAAAGTGCCACTGAGGCATCTGTGTTTTTAAAAGCATCGCTTAAACTCATGCTATGATAAGCCTGCGTTAAGCTTGTGATTTTAGACCCGTCAACTGCCGCTATCATCGTAGTTAGCGGAAAAAACACTAGCACAGAACAAATCAGCAAAATCATAGGCAAAATCATATCAAAAGGATTTGCCCTATTATTTTCTACAAACTCCGTATCATTTGGCACAAGACCAAATTTTTCCTCATCAAAAAGCTTGCCTTCTTTTGCTCTCTCATGCGCCCTTTTCATCGGCCCAAAATCTGCTTTAAAGACAATCATACCAAGCACAAAAAGCAGCACTCCAAAAGCATAAAGATTATAAGTAATAAGCCCTAAGAAAAACTCCAAAGGCGAAAGCCCTAAGCTCTCAAAGCCCTGAGCGTCTTTTGAGATAGACATGATGGTAACCACCCAGCTAGAAACTGGCACTATCACGCACACAGCAGTTGCGGTGCTATGGACATTGTAGGCTAGTTTTGCGCGTGGGGTGCCAGTTTTATCGCTAATTGGCCGCATGATTGAGCCGGTTGCAAGCGCGCTAAAATAATCATCAATAAAAATAATAAGCCCAAAAATAAAGGTCATAAACTGCGAGCTTTGCCCGCTTTTTAGCCTTTTTGCCGCCCACACGCCAAATGAATGCGCAGCCCCAGTATGCCCTAGTAACCCCACAAAACCGCCAAGCAAGGCGCAAAATAAAAATATCCGCACATTCCACGCATCGCCTAAAATCTTTGCAAAAAGGTTTGATACATCTAATAGCGAGCTGCCTAGATTGCCGCTATTTACTATCATTGTGCCTGAGAGTACTCCTACAAATAGCGATAAAACAGCGTCTTTGGTAAAAAAAGCAAGCGCGATAGCAAGCAGCGGCGGAATAAGCCCTAAGGCTCCAAAATTATCCATAAAAGTCCTTTGGAATTTTTGTTTAATTTTAGCAGAAATTTGAGTAAATTTTGCTATTTATCTTAGGAATTCTAGAATTTGGGTGTTAGGGGGTATTTTTAGTCTTAGGAATTCTAAAATTCCCTAGCTTGTCATTGCGAGGGAGCAAAGCGACCGAAGCAATCTCTATAAATTCTAAATTCATCCTTAGGAATTCTAGAATTTGCTTAGGAATTCTAGAATTTTATCTAAAATTCCCTACTATGTCATCCTCGGGCTTGACCCGAGGATCTCTATTTTGTGATGAGATCCCCCAGTCAAGCTGGGGGATGAAAAAGAAAGTCAAGTCGGGGTATGACACAAGGCTTAGGAATTTTAGAATTCCTAGGTAAAATACCCCCTAACCCCCAAAAACTAAGCAAAGAGCGGATGCGAAGCAACCAGCGGATATGAAGCAAAAATAGGAATTCTAAATTTGCTTGGGAATTCTAGTTTTTAGGGGTTAGGGGGTATTTTTTAGATTTTTATAGTTTTAGGAATTCTAGTTTTGGAATTCTAGAATTCCCTGCGTCATTGCGAGGGAGCAAAGCGACCGAAGCAATCTCTAGTAATTCTAAATTCTTTGCCCCCGATCAAGTCGGGGGATGACACAAGGCTTAGGGAATTCTAGAATTCCTAGGTAAAATACCCCCTAACCCCACAAAAACTAAGCAAAGAGCGGATGCGAAGCAAAAAATAGGAATTCTACTTTTAGAAATTCTAGAATTCCCTGCGTTATTGAGGGGGGAGCAAAGCGACCGAAGCAATCTCTAGTAATTCTAAATTCTTTGTGATGAGATCCTCGGGTCAAGCCCGAGGATGACACAAGGCTTAGGGAATTCTAAATTTATCCTTAGGAATTCTAGAATTCCTAGGCTTTTTGTTCTTTTGGTGGTTTTAGGCTAAACTTTGAACTTAGCTCTTTTATATCACTACCGCTAAAAGCAGCCAAGCAAGCATCAAAGGCAGTTTTTAGCACAGTATCTAAAAGGCTTTTTTCATCGCTGCTAAACGCTCCAAGCACCCAGTTTATGGTATCTTTACTACCATTTTGGCTTTTGCCTACGCCTATGCGAACTCGCTCATACTCGCTGCCAATTAGCTTATCAATGTTTTTTATGCCGTTATGTCCACCGCTACTGCCCCCAAGCTTGAAGCGCAAAGCCCCAAGCGGCAAGTCAATATCATCGTGAGCTACTATTATGCGCTCTGGGTGATAAAAGTTTGCCACAGCTAGCACGCTCTCGCCGCTTAGATTCATATAAGTGCTAGGCTTTAAGAGCAAAACTGAGCCTTTTTTGTATAGTTCGCCTTTAAACTTAGTGCTACTTTGGGCTATAAAACCACCGCTAGAAATAAGCAAATCAGCTAGCATAAAGCCAGCATTGTGACGAGTGTTTTCATACTCTTTGCCGATATTTCCAAGTGCTACAAATAAAATCATGGGAGTTCTTTTTGAATTTAGAATTTTAAAAATTTTGCTCGCCCTGGTGCCTGTGGGCACACGCTCGCAATGCTTAGTAGGGCTAACGCCACCACCCCTTAGGGGCTTTGCCTCTAAAACCCCAAAAAGGAATTCTGGAATTCCCTTTAAAATTCGCAAGAGAATTCTAGAATTCCCTAGAAAAAGGGCAATTCTAGTATCGTGGTGCTAGTGTGCCAAAAGCCTGCGGTGCGCACGGCGTGGGTAGAACATGAGGTTCACCGAGCCGTGCGCATTCCGCAGGATTTTAGTGCAATAGTGCTGCGAGACGAATTGCCAAAAGCTTTAACTAAATTACTTAGCTTTTACACAACCTAACACTGCCACTGACTCAGGCTCTCTCATTACCACACCAGCTGGAACTGGAATATCACGCACAAGCACGCTATCGCCTACATCAAGTGGAGTAACATCCACAATGAAAGCATTTGGTAGGTCTTTGCCAGCGCATTTTACTAGCAGACGGCGTTTTGAGTGGACGATTAGACCTTTGTTTTTAAGACCTTTTGCCACGCCAGTTGTAACTACTGGGATATAGTATTTGCTAACTTCATTTGGAAGCACAACACGCAAATCAACATGTTTTAGCACGCTTGTTACAGGGTGCTTTTGATACTCAGCGACTACTACTTCGTAGATTTTGCCAGCTACTTTTACTGAAAATTTTAGAGTATCTTTAGCTTTTACAGCTTTGATGAAGTCATTTAGCTTAAATGCACAGTGAACATTTTCCATGCCTTTAGCGTAAATGTTGGCGATTAGATAACCATCTTTTCTCAAAGCTTTTGTAGCTTTGCTATCAATACTCTCTCTAAGAATGCCTTCTAGCATTGTTTATCCTTTCGTTATGAAATAAAAACTGAAATTATAGCTTGTTTTGCTAAGAATTATCTTAAAATATTAAATTTATAAATTTTTCATCAAAATTGTAAAAATTTATCCACTTTTTGCTAAAATCGGCCTTTCTAAAAGCAAATGAGGATAAAAATGCAAGTAGCAAATCTGCGATTTTTATTGCGTGATGATGCGATTATTAGGGTTTTAGAAGAGGATAATTTGCCTTATAAAAAGCAAAGATTTTTGCTTTTTGCTGTGCAAAAAAACTCCAAACTAGAACTTAGCAAAAGCGCAAAATCAGCTGTTAGCAATGCGCTTTATTTTTTAGAATATAGTTTTAGTCTAAATGGGCTTTATTATATAATCAAAAGCTATGATTTTTGCGATACTTGCGTGCTTGAAGTTCGTTTTAATGATGCTAGAGAGATTGTAGATTTTATCATGCCAAGCATGCTAGCAAATCATTGTGGCAAAAATATCACAAACGATGAGCGCTATAGCGAGATAAATCTTGCGCTTTTTGGAAATCCTAATTATAAAAGTGATTTTAATGCAGTGATTGAAAGAGCAAAGCTTTGTGGCGATTTTGCTCTTTTAGCACCTGGGCAGCTTTCTAGCTTTGAGGGCGCAAAAATCGCTCTTTATGGAGTGCTAGAAAATACAAATATCGCAGTTTTGGACTTTTTGAGCAAGAAAAATACAAAAAGTCTAAAAAACCTGATTTTTGCGCTGGAGAAAAACTATCATTTGTGTTTGTGCTGTGGCAGTGGCTTTGATGAGCAGATTTTTTCTAGTTTTAATGCGAAGTTTTGCGAGTATTTGGCACTTGCAAACTCTCTTGGTGAGCAAAACTACCTGTGTGATTATATGAGTGCGCAAAATATAGAATCAAAAAGCCTAAAAGAGCTAAAAAAAGAGCGAAATATAGCCGAAGACGAGCTGGTTTTAAAGCTGGGCGATTTTAGTTCTGTGCTTAGAGATTTTAGCGTTATGCTAAGTGATGAGAGTGATTTTTACAGCGGTGAGCGTGGCAAAAAAGCACTAAAAGCTAGCATGGCATTAAAGCTTCAAAATGCGATAAAAGACTATGAAAACGCTCCAAATACTAGCGCAAAATCAGCTCTAAAAGAAAGCTCTAAGCATCTTTATCACGCACTTTGCACCTTTGGGCAAATGTATAATGCAAAGCTCTCAGCCAAGCTAGAAAAAAAGCTACTTGCTATACTAGAAATCTACGCTCATTGCGATAAATGCGAGTTTTTAGCAAAGTCTTTTGCCCTGCCACAAATGGAGATAATAAATAAAAAATTGCTTCACAGCGCAGAAGAAAGTCTTAAAAAAATAGCTAAAAAACACGCAAAAAGCATTAAAATCTGCCAAGAGTTTTGGCAAATACTAAATTTTTATCACTAAAAGGCAAAAAATGAACTCACAAGAAAAAATTGTAGAGATGTTTGATAAAATCGCACCTAGCTATGATCTAGCAAACCGAGTGCTAAGCTTTGGGATTGATAAAAGCTGGAGAAAAAAGGCTGTGGATTTCGTGCTAAAAAAGTTTAGTAATCAAACAATCTCTATTGTAGATATGGCTTGTGGCACAGGCGATATGATAGCTTTGTGGCAAGGCAGAGCTGGCTTTTTTGGTGCTGGGATAAAGGATATTGTAGGCGTTGATCCTAGCTCTGGTATGCTTGAAGTTGCGCAAAAAAAGTTTAGCAAAAGCGGTGTGAGATTTATAAACTCCCTAGCGCACGAAAGTGGCATTGAAGATGATTTTGCTGATATTATTAGCATCAGCTATGGAATTCGCAATGTAAAAGAAAGATCTGCTACTTTATTAGAGTTTAACCGCATTTTAAAGCCAGGTGGATATTTGCTAGTGCTTGAGTTCACTAAGCGTGAGAAAAAAGGCTTTATAAGTGCTTTAAGGGACTTTTATCTAAGCAAAATTTTACCAAAAATCGGCGGGGCAATTAGCAAACAAAAAGAAGCTTATGAGTATTTGCCAAGCAGTATTGAAAGCTTTTTAGACACTGATAGTTTTAAAGCTGAGTTAAAAGAGGCTGGCTTTCAAGTTGAAATCGCGCAGAGCTTTTCTTTTGGAATTTCTACTATGTTTGTGGCAAAAAAAGTTGTGCAGTTATAGGGAATTTTTAGATGATAGAGTTTAAGAGTGTAATCGAGCTAAATGAAGCCGCAAGAGGCTTGCTAGAAGGGCATTTTGGCGAAGTTAGCTTAGAAGCTGAGATTAGCAAGATCACAAAACACAGCAGTGGGCATTGGTACTTTAGCTTAAAAGACGAACAAGCTAGTATTGATGCTACGATGTTTAGAGGGGCGAATTTAAGAGTAACTTTTGAGCCAAAGGTGGGCTTAAAGGTGGTTTGCGCTGGTAAGCTAACGCTTTTTAGTGCTACTGGTCGCTATCAAATAAATGTGCTTTCTATGAAAGAGGCTGGAGCTGGCGACCTTGACGCTGCTTTTAGAGCACTTTGTGCAAGACTAGAAAAAGCTGGCATTGCTAGGCGAAATATAAATGGCGTGCTACAAAAAGTAGGCGCTAGACCCCTGCCACGCCTGCCAAAAAGAGTAGGTATAGTAACATCTCTAAGCTCAGCAGCCTTTGCTGATATAAAACAAAGGATTGAAAGTAGTGGGTATTTTCTAAGCAAGTTTATTTGCTTTGATACGCTAGTTCAGGGCAAAGACGCGCCTGCTAGCATTATAGAGGCTCTTGGCCTAGCTGATAGTGCTGGGCTAGATGTGATTATTTTGGCTCGTGGTGGTGGTAGCAAAGAGGATTTGTGGTGCTTTAATGATGAAAATCTTGCTAGAAAGATTTTAAGCCTAAAAACGCCGATTATTTCAGCTGTGGGGCATGAGATTGATTATAGTATAAGTGATTTTGTAAGCGACCACCGCTCTATTACTCCAACGGCTGCTATTGCTGATTTGCTGCCTAGCAAGGATGCTTTGGCGCAGTTTATAGACACAAAGCTAGAAAATATAAACTTAGCTTGTAGTTCAAAGATAGAGAGGGCGCAAAATAGACTAAATATAGCAAGTCTAAAACTAAGACCAAGTTCTATAAAAGAACGCCTTGATAAGTTTAATCTAAATATAAAAACTAAGCAATCTGCGATAAAATCAGCCCTTGATAGTAAAATTCTCTCTTGGGGGCATAAAATAGAAAATCTAAAAACGCAGCTTAAAGCTAAGCAAGAGATTTTTGAGACCAAGCGTTCTAGTGTGAGCGTTTTTGTTGGCGGTAATCAAGCTAAGCTTGATGAGCTAAAAATAGGTGATAAAATCACGCTAAAATCAGCCTATGCCAACAAAGAGGCACAAATTTTATAAAACAAATTTTAAAGGAGAAAAAATGAATAGAGTTTTAAACTTCTCAGCAGGACCAAGTGGCTTGCCACTAAGCGTGTTAGAGCGTGCTAGGGATGAGTTTTTGGACTACCACGGACTTGGCTTTAATATCATGGAGGTAAGCCACAGAGGCAAGGTCTATGAAACTATGCATAATGAAATAATCGCAAATATAAAGGGACTTTATAACCTTGATGATGATTATGCAGTGCTATTTTTACAAGGTGGGGGGCATATGCAATTTGCGCAGGTGCCACTTAATCTATACATAGGCGGAGAGGCGCAGTATGCAAATACTGGTGTTTGGACGAAAAAAGCGATAAAAGATGCAGGAATTCTAGGCATAAACTACCGCATAACAGCTAGTAGTGAGGATAGTAACTTCGATCATATCCCAAGCGATGCTGGGTTTAGCAGCGATGCTGATTACTGCTATATCTGCTCAAATAATACAATTTATGGCACGCAGTATAAAAATCTGCCAAACACGCATGGAGCACCGCTTGTAGTGGATTCTAGCTCTGATTTATTTAGCCGTGAGATTGATTTTAAGGCTAAGCACATCGGTGTATTTTGGGGTGGAGCGCAAAAAAATGCTGGACCTGCTGGTGTAAGCGTGGTAATAATCCGCAAAGATCTACTTGATAGAGTAGAGTATAACGAAGAAAACACGCCTGCGCCTATGCGTCATAAAGCGCCTTTTGCCTCTCATGTGCCAACCATACTTCGCTATAAAGTCCAAGCTGAGGCAAACAGCCTAGCAAACACGCCGCCTACATACTCAATCTACTTGCTAGGACTTGTAATAGAGTGGATAAAAGAACAAGGTGGCTTAAAGGCAATAAATGCTATAAACGAGCAAAAAGCAGAGCTACTTTATAAGGCTATTGATGAGAGTAGCTTTTTTAAAGCGCACGCTAGGGCTGACTCACGCTCGCTTATGAATGTAAGCTTTACAAGTCCTAGCCCTGAGCTTGATGCGCTGTTTGTAAAAGAGGCTGAGAATGAGGGTATGATAGGGCTAAAAGGCCATCGCTTGCTAGGTGGGCTAAGAGCTAGTATATACAATGCTGTAAGCCTAGAAAATGTCAAAGCACTAGTAAGCTTTATGAGTGAGTTTGAGCGTAAAAACGGCTAAAAGCTTTTTAGGAATTCTAGAATTCCCAAGTAAAATTTTAGAATTCCTAATTCTAGAATTCCTAAGTAAAATTCACTTTTAAATTTCACTAGGAATTCTAGAATTCCCTAAACTAGAATTCCCTAAACTAGAATTCCTATTTAAAATTCACTAGGAATTCTAGAATTCCCTAGATCAGTTTGGCTGGCTTGCCTAGCAAGTAGCCTTGAGCGCATTGAACGCCTAGGGCTTTTACTTGATCTAGTATATCTTGAGAGCTTACAAACTCAGCAACCATCGTGTAGTTTGCGCTAGCAGCGAAGTTTGATAGCATGCTCAAAAATGCTCTCGAATTCTCATCATACGGCAGACGCTTAATGATAGAACCATCGATTTTGATATAGTCTATGTTTAGCTGCAAAATCGTAGAGATATTTGCAAAGCCGCTACCAAAATCATCTATTGCTACATGGCAGCCTTTATTACGCACTTCATTAAGGAATTTTAGCACATCGTCCATTTTTTGATCGATATCCTCGGTTTCTAGCACTTCGATTGTAAGGCGGTTAGGTGCTTTACATTTTTTTAGCCTAGCGCTAAATAGCTCACGCACACTAGTATTTGCCATATCCGAGCTTGAGAGGTTGATAGAAAATACATAATCAAACTTCTCAACTAGATCAAAGGCGATGTTAACGACTGCCTTTGTGATAGATATATAAAGACCAGCTTGTTTTGCTATATTCAAAAACTCGCCTGGATAGTGTATCTTGCCCTCATCATCATAAAGACGCACCAAAATTTCATAACTAAATAGCTCGTAGTTATTTTCGCCAGGAAGTGGCTTAGTAAGATCATATATAGGTTGGCACTCTGCGGTGATTTTGTTATTATTTAGCGCATAGCGGATCATGCTAGAGACGATTTGGTTATTGCGGTAGGTGCGTTCGTTGTCATCATTTTGCTCGTAGATGAAGTATGGGGCTTCAATTTGGCGAGCTTTTTGGTGGGCTAGTTTGGCTTGGGCTAGGCGGTCGCTGTTATCGGTATCTGCATCATTACTAAAGCCTAGACGCAAGCTGATATTTAGCGTGATATCGTGATTTAGATTGTCTTTTAGCACTATGGTTGATGAGAAGTAATTAAGCAGTCTCTCAGCCAAGCGGTCTTTATCTTCTTCTTCGCACACTAGACAGAATTTGTCTTCTTGTAGGTGGTATAGCTCTGCTTTGATATCATAGTTTCGCATACAAAGACGGATTGTTCTACTAACCTCTACTAGTATTAGCGAGACTGTGCGGTCATTGTAGAAAAACTGGAAGTTTTCAAACTGGTCTATGCTTATATACACTACATATTTGCGCAATCCATTTTCTCTTGAGTTAGTTAGCTCTTTGTTTAGTGCTAGGTGGTTTGGAAGACCGGTTTCTTTATCTACATGTTGGTTGGTTTCTAGCTTTTCTGCGTATTTTTTTTGTCTGTATTCAGCTTCAAATTGCTTAGTAAAGTCTATTAATACGACATTTGCGCCTATGATTTTTCCTAGTTTGCGTATAGGCGAGGCATACATGCTCTCGTGGTATTCAAAGCTATATCCACTCTCATCTTCTTTTGTGATTACTACATCTTGATTTAGTGTTTCTTCTGTGGTTGGGATATTTGATTCATCGGCATTTTTTCTTAGTTTTTTGCGCCTAATTTCATTTAGGCTATATTTGTCTTTGCTTTCTAGTTCGGCGATGATGTTTATAGGTCTGCCATCTGGGCTCATCAGCTCCAAGACCGTGTCTATAAGTGGATATTTATTTTTATCTTCTGAGTAGTTTACTGATTTTATCACGCCTTTTGCATCTATTTCAAAGACAGTATCGCTTGAGTTTTCTAAGATTTCTTTTATTTGTAGCTCTTTTTCATGCATTTTTAGCTTAGCTTGTTGATTTTGGCGGAGTTTTAGCATGAAAATTATCATCAAAGCAGCCACAAAAAGCAAGGTTGCATCAAGTAGATTTTTTGTGTTACGAGAGTAGTTATTTAGTTTTTCTATTAGTTCTGTTGCTGAGGTGTTTATGAGGTTTGATACTTGTTCGCGACGCTCTTGAATTCCTATTAGTTGGATGATTTCTTCATTTAGCTGGATTAGTAACAAAGAGTAGTTATAGTCTATTTGAGAGCCTTCTTCTTGGCTGTTTGAGATGTCGTAGCGATAGGCTCTTACATCATCAGAAAAGAGGTTTGAATCAAATATCTCTCCAAATCTACTAAGCAAAATTCTAGAAAAAAATCCAGTTAAGGTGCGGATTTCTTTTGTATTTCTTAGATTTGCGCTAAGGTCTAGGGTTTTTTCCATTATTATTGCTTTGTGAGTCATAAATCTATTTAGTACAACTTCGTTTGCCTTTATATTATCCATTAGGTCTTTAAAGGATTTGTGTGAGCTTGGAATGTTTAAAAAGCTAGTATAATCGCTATTTTTTGAGATTTCATCTATTAAATCATCTATTTGTTTTAGATGTTCGTTTATAAGGTCTGTTTGAATAACAGAAAACTCAGAGTTTATATGATTATCTATAGCTTCATTTATATTTACTATTTTTGATATTTTGGCGGCTAGTTCGTTGTGCGTGTAAAGCCCTTGAAAGTTATAAGATATGATTACTATAAGTAAAACAGCCGTAACACTAAGCCAAGGAAAGAGCTTATCTAAGGTCTTTTTAAAATCTTCGCTTATAAATCTTTTTATTTTTGTTATTATTTTTTTCATTAGACTTCACTTTTAGTGTTGTAGGATAGGTGGAATTTCACTATCTAGGGTTTTTAGAAAAATTATTATTTTATCCATCTCTGCCTCGTTTAAAGTTGAACTTATAACGCTCAATTTTAAAAAGCGCAAAGTATCTTTTAAATTTGTGATATTTCCTATATAAGGTGCTGTTTTTGCCACATTTCTTAGGCTTGGAACAGTGCGCATTTTTTTCTTAGAGCCTGCGTTTTTGATATATGCTGCCATGCCACCGCCTAGATTTGCCCCGTTATGACAGGTTACACAGCCTTTGCGGATAAATAGCCTATAGCCCTCTTTTTCATCTTCGTTAAATACATCATCATGACCTTGTAAATAGTAATCAAAGCGTGAAGGCATACGCAAGGCTTTTATAAACTCTTCTATCGCATCAATGGCGTTTTCAAAGTTTATATTTCCATATATTTCTTTAAACTGCTCTATATAAATGGGATTTTTTTTGATTTGAGCGATGAAATAGCTAGGTTTTGTATTATAGGCTTTTGTATCTAAGAACATATTTTTTATTTCTTCTTTTAGGCTTTGGCGAACGCCTTCTTTAGTAAAATAATAATTCATGCTGGAATTTAGGATTGAAGGGCTTGAAAAAGGGGTTTTTGAAGTGCCTGTTACTTCTTTTAATAAGTGATGGCAACGCTGGCATGAAAAATTATTTTCATTTAATCTAGTATCAAAAAACAAGCTTTTACCCAAATTTGCTTTATTTTCATTATAATCATAAGGTTTAATAGGGCTTATGACCTCGCTAAAACCGGCAGTGCAAAGCACAAAAATACTCAAAACTCTAAAAATTTTTAAAATCATAAGTGTGATAATAGCTCAAATTTGCTTTAATTTGGCTAATGTTTAATATTTTTTTTTACTTTTATTAAATAATATTTTTTTATCTATAATTATTTGAAACTTTAAATATTCAGCATTTAAAGGAATTCTAGATTATGATTTAATAATAATTTTAAATAAATGTTAAAAATTATTTACTAAAATTGCCAACCTAATTCAAATTTAAGGATCTTTAATGCTTAAAAAAATCTTTTTTGCTGCTGCGCTGCTGCTAGCAAGCGAGCTTATCGCAAAGCCTGTGGTAATAGCCTCTATTGCGCCTGTGGAGTATCTAGCCAAGGCAGTAGGTGGCGATAAAATAGAAGTTCAAAGCCTAGCAAAAGGCGATGTCCACAGCTACGAGCCAAAACCAAATGATATGAAAGCAGTAGCAAAGGCTAGGATTTTCATCGCTGCTGGACTTGAGTTTGAAGAGGCGTGGATACCACGCTTTAAAGCCTCAACAAAAAATCTAGTAGTAGTAAAAAGCGATGCTAAAATCGCAAAGCTAAAAGAAGAGCGAGGCGAACAAGCAGAGCATGATGAAAAGCACGAGGCTCACGCAGACCCGCATGTATGGCTAAATCCTATGCTAGCAATAACAATGGCTAGAAATATAAGCGATGCTCTAATAGATATGGATAAAGCAAATAAAGATTTTTATCTTGAAAACTTTCAAAAGCTAATGAATGATTTGCTAGCCTTTGATGAGAGCGCAAAAAATGAGCTAGCAGGGCTAAAAAACCGCAAGTTTGTAGTCTATCATCCTGCATGGGGGTATTTTGCAGCGCATTATGACTTAGAGCAAATCAGCATAGAGCGCAGTGGCAAAGAGCCAAAAATAGATGAAATGGCAAGCACAGTTAAGATGATAAAAGATGAAAATATCAAGGTAATTTTTGCTGACCCAAACCGCAGCCAAAAATCAGCGCAGATCTTAGCTAGCCAGACAGGTGCAAAAGTAGAGCTACTAGACCCACTTGGCTATAATCTACTAGAAAATTTAAAAATCGCCGTAGGAGCGATAAAAGATGCAAATTCGCCTAAATAATGTAAGCTTTAGCTACGAAAACTCTAGTCTTGCGCTAGAAAATGTAAACTTTGAGTATGATAAAAAGGACATTTTGGCACTAATTGGCCCAAATGGTGGTGGTAAAAGCACGCTTTTACGGCTTATTTTGGGACTTTTAAAGCCAAGCTTGGGCGAGGTAAAAACAAACGCAACGCTTGGCTATGTGCCGCAGTTTAGCCCTTTAAATACTAGCTTTGCACCAACTCTTTTTGATGTGGTGCTAATGGGTAGGCTAGGCAAAAAAATCTTTTATAGCAAAGAAGATAAGCAAATTGCCAAAGAATGCATAAAAGATGTGGGCTTAGAAGGGCTAGAAAATGCTAAAATAACAGCACTTAGCGGTGGGCAAAAACAGAGAGCTTTTATAGCCCGTGCGCTTGCGTGTAAGGCTGAGATTTTACTACTTGATGAGCCAACAGCTAGTCTTGATCCAAAAAACTCAGCGCAAATCTACGAGCTATTATTAGATCTAAATAAGCAAGGAATAGGCGTGATTTTAGCTAGTCATGATACTGCGATTTTGCGTTTTTTTGCTGATAAAATCGCCTTTGTAAACAAAAAAATTCACATGCACGAAAACAAGCGAGTTAGTGTGGATTTTAAAGAGCTTCAAGCTAGCGAGCATTTTTGTGAAGTTGAGCTTGCTAGTCTTGCTTGCTGCTGTTCGCATGAATAGGGAATTTTAGAATTTATCTAGGGAATTCTAGAATTTCATCTACGGAATTCTAGATTTTATTTAGGGAATTCTAGAATTCCCTAGAGATAAAAGTAAAAAACCTTAGGAATTCTAGAATAGCCTAAAATCAGTAGGAATTCTAGAATTCCTAATAAAATAATTTATTTTAAAGAGAAAAAATGCTTGATATTTTAGCCTTGGACTTTGTTCAAAATGCTTTAATAGCGTCTTTTTTGGTTAGCATCGCAGCTGGGATTATCGGCTCTGTTGTGGTGATTAACAAAATGAGCTTTGCTGCTGGCGGCGTGGCGCATGGGGCTTATGCTGGCGTGGGAGTGGCGTTTTTTGCTGGTTTTGCGCCTTTTTTGGGCGCACTTGGGGCGGCTGTGATTTTGGGCTTGCTTATTGCCTTTTTTAGCTTTGAAAAAAATGAACGCTTTGATAGCTTAATCGGCGCTATTTGGGCGTTTGGTATGGCGCTTGGTATTGTTTTTAGCGAGCTTAGCGATGGCTATACAAGTGATTTGATGAGCTATCTTTTTGGCTCTATTTTGGCTGTTAGCAAGGCTGATTTAGCCCTTATGGCTGGCTTTGACTTGCTTTTTTTGCTTTTTGCGATTTTGCTTTATCCAAGGCTTTGTGCTTTTAGCTTTGATAGCGAGTTTGCTAGGCTGCGTGGAGTGGGCGTTAAGCCTTTATATTACACGCTTTGCGTGCTGATTGCGCTTTGTGTGGTGATGAGTATACAGATTGTGGGGCTTGTGCTTGTGATTGCCTTGCTTACGATTGCGCCTAGCATTGCGGAGCGTTTTGCTAAGTCTTTGGCGCAGATGATGATATATTCAGCACTTTTTGCTTTTGTTTTTTGCGTTTTGGGACTGGTTCTTGCTTTTTATCTAAATCTTAGCTCTGGGGCTAGCATAATTATAATCGCAGCTCTTGTCTTTTTTATGGCTAAATTTAAAAAATAGCGTTATAATTGCGCTTTTAAAAAGGACAAAAATGCATTTTAATCCATTAAAATTAAGTGATAAAAACATTATAGATGCGTATTTTAAAGCATGTAAGATAGTAGTAAGCGACCTTAGCTTTACAAATCTTTTTTTGTGGCATTTTAGCCGTAAGATTGAGTGGTGCGAGTGCGAGGATTGCCTCATTATCCGCACGACTTATCCAGGTGAAAAGCCTTTTATTTTCTATCCACTTCACAAAAATAACGATAAAAACGCTAAAAAACGAGCCTTAGAGGTCCTGATTGCTGATTTTAAAGCGCAAAATCTGCCTTTTAGCATTCACTCACTTAGCATTAGTGACAAAGATGAGCTAGATTTGCTTATGCCTGAGCTTTTTAGCTATGAGTTTAGAGAGGATAGAAGCGATTATATTTATGATTGCCAGGAGCTAATAAATCTTGCTGGCAAAAAATATCACAAGAAAAAAACGCATTATAATAACTTTTGTAAGGCTTATGATTTTAGTTACGAGGCTCTAAGCGAGACTAATGCTAGCGAGCTTGCTAGTGTGTATAGCAAGTGGTTTGAAGCCCAGCCAAACAAAACTGAGGGGCTAAAAAACGAGTTTATCGGTATCACAGCGGCTTTAGAAAATTTTAGCGAGCTTGATTTTAAAGGCGGAATTTTAAGGGTTGATGGCGTCATAGCTGCATTTAGCTTTGGTGAGATGCTAAATGATGAGTGCGCTGTAATCCACATAGAAAAAGGCGATATAAATTATAACGGCGTTTATCAGGCTATAAATAGAGAGTTTTTAGCCCACGAGTTTAGCAGCGCAAAAATCGTAAATAGAGAAGAAGATTTAGGCATTGAAGGACTGCGCAAGGCCAAGCAGAGCTACCAGCCGATTTATTTAGAGCAGAAGTTTAATGCGAGTTTGAAGTAATGCCAACTTTGTTAAAAATAAATGGATTTAAGTTTTTCTTTTATTCAAACGAACATGAGCCAAAACACATACATGTTTTAAAGGGCGAAGAATTTGCTAAAATAAATCTTGCTAATTTAGAAGTGGTTTTTAGTAGTTTTAAAAATAAAGATTTAGCTTTTGTCTTAGAAGTGCTAAAAGAGCATAAAGATGAGTTTATATCAGCATGGGAAAGGTATTTTAATGATTAAAGGCAAAAAAGTAGAATTCTCAAATAATATGTTAAATGTAACGCTAGAAGATGGCAGAATTATTTGCACGCCGATTTCGTGGTATAAAGAACTACAAAATGCTACTTTAAAAGAGCTAAATAATTACCATTTTATTTGTGCTAATACAGGCATTGAGTGGGAGAATTTAGACTGCCAAATAAGTATTATTTCAATGTTTGCTCAAGATTGCGAGCATTTTTCGGCGTAGTTTTAAAAAATCTAAAATATAGGATAGCAAATGCCACCAGGTGACGATCAAGAAAAAACAGAAGAACCCACCCCCAAGAAAATAGAAGATGCCCGTGAAAAAGGCAATGTGCCAAAGAGCATGGACACAGCAGGCTTTGTGGCACTTTTAGTGGGACTTGTTACTTTGTTTTTTATGCTACCGTATTTTGGGCAAAAGTTTATCGGTATCTATCAATATGTCTTAGCCTTAATAGGCACAGAACTTAGCGTGCGAACAGTGGCAAATATCCTTGGCTACATTGTTTTTGAGATGATGCTAGTAGTTATTCCTTTGGCAGCTATTATTATGGTAGCTGGAGTTATGGGAAATGTTATGCAGTTTGGCTTTTTATTTACCACAGAGCCGCTTACCCCTGATATTAGCAAGATTGACCCTATTAAGGGTATGGGACGGCTTTTTTCACTAAAAAAGCTAGTTGAGACCATAAAAATCGTGCTAAAAGTAGGCGCTGTTTTTGGCGTGGCGTTTATATTTTTCTTGCGCTTTGTTGTGGAACTGCCACATACTGTGTTTTTTACGATGTTTGACCAGCTTTTATGGCTAAAAGAAAAGATTATGATTTTAGCTGCTGTGATGCTCTTTGTTTTTCTTATTATTGCGATAATTGATCTTTTTATCACTCGGTATAATTACTTTAACGACCTAAAAATGAGTAAACAAGAAGTAAAAGATGAGTATAAGCAAATGGACGGAGATCCGCAGGTAAAAGGTCGCATCAGGCAACTTCAAAGAGAAGCTGCCAAAAAACGCATGATGCAAAATGTCCCAGCAGCCGATGTCATCATCACAAACCCAACTCACTACGCAGTAGCCCTGCGCTATGATAAAGAGAAGGAAGACGCTCCTGTTGTGCTTGCTAAGGGTATTGATTTCATGGCTTTACAAATCAAAAAAATAGGGCTTGAAAACGGCGTAGAAATCGTAGAAAATCCACCACTTGCACGCGAGCTTTATAGGCTTTGTGATATAGACAGGCAGATACCTAGTGAGCTTTTTAAGGCAGTAGCTGAGGTGCTAAGCTTCGTTTATACAGCAAACAAGCAAAAGTTTGCTAAAAAACTTCAACAATGATGATTTTATCACTTAGTAATTCTAGAATTCCTAAAATCTAGCAATCTAGAATTCCTAGGAATTTTAGAATTCCCAAAATCTAGAATTCCTAAAATCTAGCAATCTAGAATTCCTAGGAATTCTAGATTAAAAACTTGCTTTTTTCATTATCATTTAAGCCAAAATCTGCTAAAATCCCACTCCATTTCGCATTTTTGCGCAAAGGTTTAGTGGCCGCAAATGTCGGTAAAATCGCGCAAAAAGAGGAAAAACTAACCCTAAGGAGAAACTCATGGTAACAATGAGAGATTTACTAGAATGTGGTGTGCACTTCGGTCACCAAACACGCAGATGGAACCCAAAGATGAAAAAATATATCTTTGGCGAGCGCAAAGGTATTTATATAATTGACCTTCAAAAAACTATCCGCTATTTTCGCTATACTTACAACATCGTCCGTGATGCAGCAGCAGCTGGCAAAACAGTGCTTTTTGTAGGCACCAAAAAACAAGCTATCCAAGCTATCAAAGACAGCGCAGAAAAATGCGGTATGCCTTATGTAAACAGCCGCTGGCTAGGCGGTATGATGACAAACTTTGGCACTATTAAACAAAGCATCCGCAAGCTTGAAGTAATCGAGGCTATGGAAGAAGACGGCAGCATCAATCTACTAACTAAAAAAGAAGCTCTAATGCTACGCCGCAAAAAAGAAAAACTAGAAGAAGTTCTAGGCGGTATTCGCAGTATGAAAAACCTGCCTGATATGATTTTTGTCATTGACACAGTAAAAGAAAAAATCGCAGTAGCAGAGGCTAACAAACTAAAAATCGAAATCGTAGCGCCAGTTGATACTAACTGCGACCCTGATCTTATCACTTATCCAGTTCCAGCAAATGACGATGCTATTCGTGCTGTTCAGCTATTTTGTAACGAAATGGCAGAAGCTATAAATGAGGGCAAAGCTATGATGGATCCAGAGGTAGCAGTAGCTAACGAAGAGGCTATCAGCGAGGCTGAGAAACAAGAAGTGCTTGAAGAAGCAATGAGCGAAGAAGAATAAGGATTTATCATGGCAGAAATTTCAGCACAAATGGTAAAAGAACTGCGTGAGAGTACTGGCGCAGGTATGATGGACTGCAAAAAAGCCCTAGAAGAAGCAAACGGAGATATGAGCGCAGCTGTTGATATTTTGCGCGAAAAAGGTCTTGGCAAAGCAGCTAAAAAAGCTGACCGCCTAGCTAGCGAGGGCCTTGTAGATGTGCTAGTAAGCAGCGATAATAAAATCGCAACAATCAGCGAAGTAAACTCAGAAACTGACTTCGTGGCAAAAAACGAAAACTTCATAAATCTAGTTAAAAACACTACTAGCCACATTCAAGCTAACTCTATTCAAACAATAGAGCAGTTAAACACTAGTACTATTAACGGCGTTGTTTTTGAAGATTATTTTAAAACTGAGATTGCTAAAACTGGCGAAAATCTTGTAGTTCGTAGATTTGAGACTATAGAAGTTGGC
The DNA here is from genome assembly GCF_028649595.1 of Campylobacter magnus. Taxonomy (NCBI): domain Bacteria; kingdom Pseudomonadati; phylum Campylobacterota; class Epsilonproteobacteria; order Campylobacterales; family Campylobacteraceae; genus Campylobacter; species Campylobacter magnus. The sequence goes on along the minus strand of NZ_JAQSLK010000005.1, from coordinate 24,516 downwards.
GCAAATGGCGTAGTAACTGGCTATATCCACTCAAATAGCCGTGTAGGCGTGATCATCGCTGCAGCTTGTGATAGCGAAGCAACTGCTAGCAAGGCAAAAGACTTCTTGCGCAATGTATGTATGCACGCAGCTGCTATGAAACCACAAGTTATTAGCTACAAAGACTTTGATAAAGAGTTTTTGGACAAGGAAACAACAGCGCTAAAAGCTGAGTTAGAAAAAGAAAACGAAGAGCTTCGCCGCCTAGGCAAACACGAGCACAAAATTCCTGAGTATGGCTCACGCGCTCAAATCACAGATGAGATAATCGCTGGTGTGAAAGCTAAGCTAGAAGATGAGCTAAAAGCACAGGGTAAGCCTGAGAAAATCTGGGATAAAATCATCCCTGGTCAAATCGAGCGCTTCTATGCTGATAACACTCAAATAGACCAACGCCTTACACTTCTAGGACAATTTTTTGTAATGGATGATAAAAAAACCATTGAGCAAGCAGTAGCTGATGAGGCTGCTAAAATCGGTGGTAAGATTGAGATTGTAAAATATGTTCGCTTTGAAGTGGGCGAGGGCTTGGAGAAAAAGCAGGAGGATTTTGCAGCAGAGGTAGCTGCGCAAATGGCATAAGCTCTTGGGGCAATTCGTCTCGCAGCACTATTGCGAACTAATCGCCTTTAAGCGACGGCTTGGGATGAACCATCTGTTCTATCCCTGCGCCGCCGCCAAGGCGATTAGCCACACTAGCACCACGATACTAGAATTGCCTAAAAATTTATTTTGGAATTCCAAAATTTTAGAATTCCAATCTCTAAATTCTAGAATTTAGAATTTAGAATTTAAATAAGAGTTTTAAATTCTAGAATTTTACTTAAAGATTTTTTATGTTACAAGCAATAAACCTTTCACACTCTTTTGAATATCCACTTTTTAGCGAAGTAAATTTAAACATAAAAGCAGGTAGCACCACAGCTATTGTAGGAGCTAGTGGCTCTGGCAAAAGCACGATTTTACACATTTTAAGCACACTTTTAAAGCCAAAGTCTGGTGAAGTGATTTTTGGTGGTAAAAATCTTTATAGCCTAAAAGATGATGAACTACTAAAAATCCGCAGGCAGGACTTTGGCATTATTTTTCAGGCGCATTATCTTTTTCGTGGCTTTAGCGCGGGCGAAAATATAGAACTAGCTAGCATTTTAAGTGGGCAAAAAATTGACAAAAATATTTTAGAGCGACTTGGTATAGCAGGGCTTATGACTCAAAAGGCAAGCGAGCTTAGCGGCGGACAGCAGCAGCGCATTAGCATAGCAAGAGTTTTAGCTAAAAGACCTAAAATCATCTTTGCTGATGAGCCAACTGGCAACCTTGATAGCCACACAGCAGCTGATGTGATGAGTGTGCTTTGTGAATACGCAAAAGAGCAAAGCTCAGCTCTTGTGCTAGTAACGCACGATGAGAGACTAGCAGAGCAGATGGATGCGCAGTTTAGGCTAGAAAATGAAAAACTAAATCAAATCAGGGGGTAAAAATGGAAATTATAAGCTCATTTTTGATCTTACTTATCCTTCTTGTGGTGCTTATAATCAAGCTTGGAGTAAAAATCGTCTCGCAAGCTGATATTTATATAATAGAGCGTTTAGGGCGTTTTCACAGGGTGCTTGATGGCGGATTTCATATTATAATACCATTTTTTGATAGCGTTAGAGCGAGGCTTAGCGTGCGAGAGGGGCTAGTAGATATCAGCCGCCAGCAAGTAATCACCAAAGATAATGTAAATATCATGGTTGATGGCATTGTGTTTTTAAAAGTCTTTGATGGCAGGATGGCTGTGTATAATGTAGAAGACTACAAAAAAGCAATCTCAAACCTAGCGATGACCACGCTACGCTCAGCAATCGGCGAGATGAGCCTAGATAGCACGCTTTCAAGCCGCGACCAGCTAAATGCTAAGCTGCAAATGGCTTTGGGGGATGCGGCAAATAACTGGGGCGTGAAAATCATGCGTGTAGAAATCTCTGAAATCTCCGTGCCGCACGATATAGAAGCAGCGATGAATATGCAAATGAAAGCCGAGCGTGAAAAGCGCGCGATAGAGCTAAACGCTCAGGCAAACAAAGAAGCACTAATTCGCAACGCTGAGGCACTAAAACAAGAACAAGTCTTGCAAGCAGAAGCCATAGAGCGCATGGCAGATGCTAGAAAATACGAGCAAATCGCACTAGCACAGGGTCAAAAAGCAGCGATGGAGGCTATAAACGAGGCAGCTCTAAGCTCTCATGCTGGGCTGGAATTCCTACTAGCAAATGAGCGCGTTAAGGCCTTTGGCGAGCTAGCTAAAAATACCAGAAATGATAAGATTTTAGTACCTTATGAGACAGCTGAGCTCATCGGCTCACTTAGCGTTTTTAAAGAGTTTTTAAGCCCAAAAAAAGCTAAAAACAAAGAAAGCGCAGAGCAGGGCGAAATATGATATCAGCACTTTTTGGCTCGCTAGCACTAGTTTTTTTTATTATTGAGCTGGTGTTTTTGGATTTTAGCTGTTTTCTCATCGCCTTAGCACTTGGGATTAGTGCGATTTGCTCACTTTTTATAGAGCTTAGCATTGCTATTTGGGCGGTGATTTCAGCGCTTTTGGCTGTGATTTTTTTCTTTACGATTAGGGCGCCTTTAAAACGCTTTTTTATGAGCAAAAAGAGCAAGGATGACTTTTTAGACGAAAGTGGGCAAGGCATGGTAAAAGAGGGCATGATATACTTTAAAGGCACGCTGTGGAGAGCTGATACCAGCGGCCTAAGCGAGGGGCAGAGCGTAAAAGTAAAAGGCATACAAAACGGTAAAATCATTATAGAAAAAAGCTAGATTTTTGCTTAGGAATTCTAGAATTCCTAAATCAAAATCTAAAATTCCTAAGCTAAATTCTAGAATTCCTAAATCAAATTCTAGAATTCTAAATCAAAATTCTAGAATTCCTAAATCAAAATTCTAGAATTCCTAAATCAAAATTCTAGAATTCCTAGTAATGCTAAATATTATTTCTATCTTTTAGGGCTTTTGAGAGTGAGAGAAGATCTATATTTTCTAGGCTCACTCCAGTTGGTACGCCTTGAGCGATTTTGCTAAACTTTAGCTCAGGCAGCTTTGCGCTTAGCTCATTTTCTACTAGCAGCATTACTGCGTCACTTGCTAGCCCAGGAGTTAGCGCAAAGATGAGTTCTTTTGATCCATTTTGCTCTATGGCTCGCTCTAAATTTAAGAGCTCATCAGTGCTTTTTAGCACGAAATACAGCCCGTCATATGAGCGTGAGTTTTCGATTGTGATGATGTCTTTTGCGCTCTCAACCACGCAAAGCAAATCGTGATTTCTAAGCTCATCAGCGCAAATCTCGCAAATTTCGCCCTCAGCGATAAAGCCACAACGCTCACAGCTATGCAAAAATCTAACTGCTTCTTCTATTTGGTGGGCTAGATTTTGCCCAAAAAAGGGATCGCCTAGTGCTACGAAATAAGCGTATTTTTGCGCTGATTTTTTGCCCACGCCAGGCAAGCGGGCAAAGCTTGCAGCTAGCTCTTCAAATCTACTTATGCTCATGAAAAATCACATAAAAGCAATGAAAGCCATCAATATACTTGTATTTAAGGCTGTATTTATGCATCGCACAAATGCTATCTATGATATAAAGCCCAAGCCCCATGCCTGAGGTTTTTTGCCCTTTTCCACGCACGAAGGCTTGCATGTAATGCTCTATAGGATATTCTAGCTCTTTGCCAGGATTTTTGATACAAAGCATATCATCATAAATTTCCAAAATCGCTTTGTGCTCGGCTGAGTATTTAATAGCGTTATCTAGCAGGTTTTTTATCGCTAAGCTAAAAAGCTGAAAATCTACTTTTAAAAGCGGGTCAGCCTCGCCTTTTATAAAAACATGTTTGCTAAAATCATCAAGCATCAATAAATCTCTAACTTGTTCTAAAACCAAAGAAAAACGATAGTCGCTAAGGTTTAGCGTGTAGCTTTTTGAGATGAGCTGTTCGATTTTGCCAAACTCATTTATAAGCATATTGAGCCGCTCAAAAACGCTGATTAAACGCTCTTTTTGGTTTGTTTCGCTTAGCATCTCAGCCATGATGCGACCTTTGCCGATAGGCGTTTTTAGCTCGTGCATTATCGTGCGCAAAAACAGCTGTCTAGAAATCAGCAGATCTTTTATTTTACAAGTAGCTTTGTTAAACTCATAAGCGACTTGTTCTATCTCATCTTCGCCCTTTGGCACAGAGATATTACACATCGCATCTAGCTCGCCGTTTGCAAAGCGCTTTATATCAGCCCTTAGCCGTCTTAGCGGCGAGAGCGAGCCATAAAAAGAAATACAAAATCCACCAATCAAAGCCACGCTAAGTGCGTAGGCTAGAAGTAGCGTGTTTTTGGGGCTTTGCTGTGTGGAGCGCAATAAAATCACCACGCCTTGATTTTTAAGCTTTAAAAAAGGCTCGCCCTCATACTCTATCATCTCAGCTACGCCAAGCGGAGTTTCGTTTGAACTAATACTTTTTGCCTCGCTAAGCAGATTGTTTCTAAGCTCAATATCACGCACATAAGCAAGATCAAAGTTTTTAAAGTACTCATCCCAATTCTCAGGCAAGCTGGCTTTGTTATACAGTGATACTAGCCAGTTTATGGCATTTAGCTGATTTGTGCGGATTTTGTCAGTATATTGCTCGTTTTGTAGCCGCTCAAAGGCGTAAAATAGCAGCGAAACCAAAAAAAACCCCACCACAAAAATAAGAGTAATTCTAACGCGCAATGTGTATTTCATTATTTTACTTTATATAAAGAAATCTAGAATTCCTAATAACTAAAAATCTAGAATTCCTAAAGCATTTTTGCCTAGGAATTCTAGAATTTTAGCCAATTAGCTTGTAGCCTATGCCACGCACTGAGAAAATGTGCTTTGGCGTTTTTGAGTTATCGCCGATTTTAGCACGCAAGCGACCGATGATTACATCTAGGCTTTTTGAGTCTTTGTCTTTTAGGCTTTTGCAGTGATAGACTAGCTGTTCTCTTGAGACTGAAAAGCTATGTTGTTTGATTAGATACTCTAAAATTTCATACTCAGCTGGAGTTAAAGTAAGTGGCTTGCCCTCAAAGTTAATCTCATGGCGCTTGTCATCTACGAAAAACACTGAATCACTAGCGTTTACAGGCTGCTCTAGGCTCTTTTTGTAGCGGCGGATAAGAGAGATGATGCGAGCGTGCATTTCTTTTGGATCATAAGGTTTTGGCAAATAATCATCTGCGCCGATTTGTAATCCTACTACTCTATCATTTACATCAGATCTAGCTGAGCTAATGATGATTGGGATATCGTATTTTTCACGGATTTCTTTACATGCTTCAAGCCCGTCCATGCCAGGCAAAGTAAGGTCTAAAATCAGCAAATCATAGTTTTTTATACCAGCACTTATGCCGATATAAGGATCTTCGTAGTTTGTTATTTTTATGTTATATTGGCTTAAATACTCAGCCAAAACCGAAGCAAACTCAGTATCGTCTTCTATCATTAAAACATTTATCATTTTAAGTCCTTTTTGTTTTTCACTTAGAATTATAGCCAAAAACTTAGCAATTTTAGCTTTATTTTAAGATTTTTAGCTAGAATTTCACCTTTATATTATTTTTTAGGATAGATTTTGGATTATTATGAAATTTTAGGCGTCGTAAAAGGCGCAAGCACAGAAGAGATAAAAAAAGCCTACCGCAAATTAGCTCTAAAGCACCACCCAGACCGCAATCTAGGCGATAAAGACGCTGAGGAAAAGTTTAAAGAAATAAGCGAAGCTTATGAGGTTTTAAGCAACGAAGAAAAACGCTCTTTATACGACAGATACGGCAAAGAAGGCTTACAAAGTGGCTTTGGGGATTTTAGAAGTGGTGGTATGGAGTTTGATTTTAGCGATATTTTTAGCTCGTTTTTTGGCGGTGGCGGCAGAAACTCACGAAGAAACGCTGATATTTATGAGACTGATTTAGAGATTTTAGTAACGATTGATTTTAACGAGGCAATTTTTGGCTGTCAAAAAGACATAAGCTATACGCAAAAACGCCCTTGTAAAGCCTGCGAGGCAACTGGGGCAAAAAATGGGCAAAAAGAAACCTGCCCACATTGTGGTGGTAGCGGTCAAGTGGGAGTTCGTCAAGGCTTTATGAGTATAGTCCAGACCTGTCCACACTGCTATGGCACTGGCCAGATGATAAAAGAAAAATGCCCAGAGTGTGGTGGCAAAGCCTACGAAGAAGAAAAAGTAAGCATAAGTGTCCAAATCCCAGAGGGCATAGATAATGGCAACCGTGTAAGAATAGCTAGCAAGGGGCATGAGGGCAAATACGGCAAGGGTGATTTGTATGTGCGAATAAAGGTGCGCGAAGACGAGCATTTCGTGCGTCATGGTAATGATGTGTATATAGAAGTGCCGGTGTTTTTTACCCAAGCTATGCTAGGCGAGAGCGTGGAAATTCCAACCTTGCGTGGAACAACTACGCTAAAACTACCAATAGGCGCAAAGGATAAGGCGCAATTTGCCTTTGAGGGCGAGGGTGTAAAAAATATCCGCTCTGGACAAATTGGCAGGCTAATAGCGCAAATCAGTGTCGTTACTCCAAGCTCACTAAATGACGAACAGCGTGAGCTTTTAAGCAAGCTTCAAAACAGCTTTGGCATAAAAAGCGGAGAAATAAAAAGCGAAGAGGGCTTTTTTGAGAGTGCGTTTGAGAAAATTAAAGGCTGGTTTAGCTAGGAATTCTAGAATTCCTAGAAATCTCACTTAGGAATTCTAGATTTAAACTCCAAAAATCTCCAAAAGCTCCTTTGCCACATCTCCCCAGGTACGAGTATTTTTCGGTGGTAAAAGGCTTATATTTTTATAATTTATCAGTATATTCATAAGCTCTAAATTATCCTTAAAATAAAGCGCGCTTCCCCCTAAAACTTCTCTAAAAATCTCTATATCTCTAGCAATAACTGGCAAGCCACTCTCGATTAGAGGCAAACCAAAGCCCTCATCATAGCTAGCTGCGATTAGCGCGTGCGAAGTAGCATAAAGCTCTGCTAGTTCATCATCGCTGCAAAAGCCCTTGTAAATGATGTTTTCATGCTCGCCATGCTCTAAAAAAGCCCTAAAATCATCATCCACTCGTCCCATGCGACCAACTATAATAAGCTTTGCATTAGCACCAATTAAGGCTAAACGCTCAAAAGCTAAACAAATAGCCTTTATACCCTTTCGCTCCTCGATTGTGCCAACGCAGATAAAAGTGGGCTCCTTTGCTTTATCTGCTTTTTTATATTCTTTAAAATGTGAAGCTAGGCTAAGTGTTTTTGTTTTGCTAAAGCCATAAGTTTTTAAATCACTCTCTACTCTACTAGAAATAGCTAGTAAAGTAGCATCAATGTCTTTTAAAAGCTCGCACCAGCGCAAATGAAGCTCTCCAGCATGATAAGGGAAGAACTCTGGATGAGTAAGCGGCAAAAGATCATAAACTCGCACAAATACCTTGCCACCAGCCTTTTTTAGCTCATCAAAAAAGCCGTTTTTGTTTGCCTCTAAAAGTGGTATTTCAGGCTCACAGCCATACATCACACTAAAATCAAGAGCGTAGAATATATCGCCTTTTTGTGGGATGATTTTTTCATCATTTATGCTAAAAGGTAAGGTTAGCTTTTTTAACATAAACTCATTTGCGCTGCTGTAACCATGCCCATCAAAATATACAGGAATTACTGGCAAAGTAGTACTTTGAAATAAAGCATTTAACTCTTGCCAAACAACTCTAGAAATTCCAGTTTGCGGATCAGTCTTAAATACTGCACTAATATCAACTAAAATGCGATTTTTAAAGCATTTTAGCTCTTTTGGCTCTCTATAAGCTCTCTCTGTAATTTCAAATATTTTCTTGGCACACATATCGGGGTCGTGTTCTTTTATAATGCGCTCTTTGGCTCTTTTAGCCAAGCTATCATCGCTATTATAGGCTTTTAATAGCGCAGCATCAAGCTCATGGCCATCATCACTAACCTCGGGAACATAAATAGCACAGTCATCAAAGCCAGAAAAGTTTGTAATAGTAGTAGTTTGGTAATTTAAACAATCAAGCAGGGCAGCACTAGCTTCTCCAAGATGAGTTTTGCGCAAGCATATGCTAACATCACAAGCACTTAGATACCGCTTATAGAGCTCGTCATCTGCCCAACCAACGATATAGGCGTTTGTGATATTTTGTTCGGCTAAAAAGTTTTTTAATTTTTCATTAAAATCTGGTAAGCCATTTTCACCAACAATAAATAAAACAGCGTTTTTGTCTTTCATAACCCTAGCCCAAGAACGCAAAAGTTCTAAATTTTGCTTTATTGGATGAGTAAATCCAAATATACCAAAAGTTTTTGTATTTTCAAGTTTTAATTCTTTTTTTGCTTTAATTTTATTTAGACTTATATTTTGTCTTAAAAGTGGCATAATATTTAAAAAATCATTGTTTTTATAAATTTCATTTGCTAGACTAAAAGCTTTTTTAGTATGCACTATAATTGTTTTTGAACACTCGATTAAAGAACGATTTAGTGGATATTTTTTAGCAAAACTTTCATAAGAGTTATAAAAATATTCAAAAAGTCCTTGAAATCCATATTCTTTAAAAATTTCTTTTTGTAAAATATCATCATAATCATAGCAAGCACGCATAAAAATTGGAATAAAAAAGTCGTGTAAAATAACAACGCTTGGATAATTTAGAGCACATTTATAAATATTGTAATGAAGTGGATTATTTCCCATATTATAAATTACACGGTCAAAAGCAGTGTTCTCATTACTCATAAGTTCATAAAAACGCTCATAGGTAATGATAGGAAACTCTTGGTCTAAAAGTTCTGTTTCATCACTAACCAAGGTAATATCATAATGCGCTTTTAAAGCGCTCAAAAGCTCGCTACTATAATGAGAAATTCCTGATTTTTGTGGCAAAAATGGTGAGTGATAAGCTAGGGTTTTCACTATATCCTACCTATAAGTTTTAAAAGTAGTTTGCGAATTTTTAAAGCAACTTTAAGTGGAAAGAAATTTCTTATTTTATTTAATTTAATTGTTAAATTATAATTTTCGTCTTTTAAAGCTTTAATTTTTGCATTTAAAGCTTTAATTTCTTCATTTAAAGAATGTATATGCCTTATAACTGGAGAGTTTATATCAAAGTCATTAAATTGCATTTATCTTACTCCAAGATGATTTTAGGATTTAATTTTGCTAGGCCTTTAAAATCTGCTATTTCATCAAGCACTTCAAAAATAGTAGCATTATCATGCCATTCATAGTTATTTTCTAGGTGAAAGTTTCCAGAGTGCAGTGCGGTTGAAATGCTATAAACCCCTACTCCAATATTTAAATCAAGCTCAAAGCACAGACTTTTTTGCTCGCCTTTTTTTAAGCTAAGTGGAAACTTTTGTAAATAAGTATTTGTGCCATAAATCTCAATGGCTAAGCGACTTTTAATTAAAAAGCCAAAAACAAGGTCATCTAAATCCTCATTTGCTCTAAAACTAAAGCAAAATCTCACTTTTTCTCCACTTAAAAGCTTAGTGCTTTTATTTCCCTTTGAGTTTAGGATATAAGCACTCGCAAGCTCTGCCTTACCATTGCCTGAAATGGTTTTTACTACGCCATTTTCATCTACGCTTTGGCTGATTTTTACACCTTCTTTTTGCGAGATTAGCGCGTTATAATAATCTAACACTGCGCCCGGCTGGCCGTCTTTTAAAATCTCTCCTTTTTCAATGAGAATTGCCCTTTCGCACACAGCCACAATAGCATTTAGGTCGTGAGAGACCAGCAAAAGCGTAGTGCCTTTTTCCTTCATCTGCTGTATTCTAGCAAAACTTTTGTTTTGAAAATACGCATCACCTACGCTTAGAGCCTCATCTATTATAAGAATGTCAGGTCTCCACGCAGTAGATACTGCAAAAGCAAGACGCACTTGCATACCACTACTATATAGTCTAACAGGCTGGTCAAAATACTCGCCAATCTCAGCAAAGTCTTTTATATAGGCGATTTTTTCATCAATCTCAGCCTTGCTGTGACCAAAAAGACTAGCAGTTTGATATGCATTTTCACGCCCGCTAAGATCAGGGATAAACCCCATACCAAGCTCCAAAATAGCGCAAATCTTGCCATTTACAGTTATTGTGCCGCTGCTAGGGCTTAGAGTGCCAGTAATCATCTTTAAAAGTGTGCTTTTACCAGCGCCGTTTTGACCGATTAGTCCTATTGACTGCCCTTTTGGCACTTCAAAGCTAATGTTTTTTATGATTTTTATCTCTTGGCTGGCTGCCTTGCCAAGCCCAAAATAGCTAAGCACACGGCGCAAATTGCTCGAATAATTTTTATAGCTTTTGCTAAGGTTTTTTACGCTTAATATCATAGCACATCCGCCATATCATCTTTTGCCCTTTTATACACAAAAATCCCAAGAACTATAAGCAAAAAAGCCAAAATACTAGGATAAATCAGCAAAGAAAAATCAGGGGCTTTGTTGTATAAAATAACATTATGATAGCCTTCTATCACGCAAGCAAGGGGATTAAAATACATTAAATGTTGATATTGTGGCGGTATTAAATTTATCATATACACAATAGGTGTAAACCAAAAGCCAAACTGAAGTAGAATTCCTATAAAATGCCCTAAATCACGCAAAAATACATTTACCACACCACACAGCAGCCCAGCACCAAAACCAAGAGCTAGAAGCAAAGTAGCAAGTAAAGGTATATAAATAAGATTAAAGCCTATATTTGCTCCACAAAAAAAGGCAATTACAATGCTTACTACCACCAAAACTACATTGGTAAAAACAGAACTTCCAGTAGCAATTATGGGTAAACACATCCTGGGAAAAGCAAGTTTTTTTAGTATATTTGCATTTTTAACAAAGCAGTTCATACAAGATAGCACAGTATCACTAAAAAGTGCCCACGCCATCATACCAGATATAAGATAAATAGCATAAGCAAACTGACTATCAACCCCTGGCAATTTCGCTCTTAGTGCGTATGAAAGCACCAAGGCATACATAAGAACTTGCGCTAAAGGGCTAATCAAAAGCCAAAGTCCACCAAGCTTTGATCTAGCAAAACGAGTGGAAAAATCGGTCTTAATTGATGAAATAATAAAATATCTATATTGCCAAAGTTCTTTCATTTTCAAGCTTAATTTAATAATTTCTTGTATTTTAGCATAAATTTCTTCGCTTTTAAGCCAAATTTCTAAGATTTTTAGCTAAGATTTCGCAATTTTTTGGGAGCAAACATGAGCAAAATCGCATTAGTAACAGGCGCTACAGGACAAGATGGCGCATATCTTTCACGCTATTTAGTAGACCTTGGATATAAGGTATTTGGCGCTTACCGCAGAGCAGCTAGCACAAATCTTTGGCGCTTAAGCGAGCTAAAACTACTTGATGAGGCAAATTTCAGTCTAATTGAACTTGATATTACTGATCCAGTTAGCTGTATAAATGCTATAAAGGTAGCAAAACCAAGCGAAATCTATAACCTTGCAGCACAAAGCTTTGTCGGAGCTAGCTTTAAAGAGCCACTTCACACTAGCTATGCAAGCGGAATTGCTGTGCTAAACTTGCTTGAAGCTATTCGCCTAAGCGATAAGAGCATTAAGTTTTATCAAGCAGGCACTAGCGAGATGTTTGGCAAAGTCCAAGCCATACCACAAAATGAAAGCACTCCATTTTATCCACGCTCGCCATACGGAGTAGCAAAGCTTTATGGACATTTTATGAGTATAAACTACCGCGAAAGCTACGATATTTTCGCAGCTTGCGGAATTTTGTTTAACCACGAAAGTCCACTAAGAGGCTTAGAGTTCGTAACTCGCAAAATCACAAATAGTGCTGCTAAAATCGCACTTGGCAAGCTTGATTGCTTAGAGCTTGGAAACTTGGAGGCTAAGCGTGATTGGGGCTTTGCAAAAGACTATGTAAAGGGCATGCACGCAATGCTTCAAGCTCCAAAAGCAGATACTTTCGTACTAGCTAGCGGCATTACTACCACTGTGCGTGATTTTGTAAAAATGAGCTTTGAGGCACTTGATATTGCGCTTGTCTTTGAAGGCGAGGGCGTAAATGAAGTAGCCAGAGACAAAAAAACTGGCAAAGTGGTAGTAAAAGTAAATCCTGAGTTCTTCCGCCCAGCAGAGGTGGATTTACTAATAGGTGATGCTAGTAAGGCAAAAGAGCAGCTTAACTGGAGCGCAAAAACAAATCTAAATGAGCTTTGTGCAATGATGGTAAAAGCTGATTTAGAGCGTGCAAAAAACGGCTTTGAGTTTTAATATTTTGTGATTTAGAGGCAAAATATTTGCTTAGGAATTCTAGAATTCCTAGTATTTTTTCTAGAATTCCTAATATTTTTCTCAGGAATTCTAGAATTTCAAGCCAAGTTTAAGCCAAGTTTGGCTAGAATTGCAATTTTTAATCACGGGTCTATAGCTCAGTTGGTTAGAGCATCCGGCTCATAACCGGATGGTCCCAGGTTCGAGTCCTGGTGGACCCACCATTTAAGCTTTCTTTAAGTTTCAAATAATTCCAAATGATTTCATAAAATAACTATATATCAATATTTTAAGCACTTTTTATATATTTTTCTTTTCTTTTATTTGCCTTTATGCTACAATTATTTTCATATAATTCATTGACTTAATCATTGACCTAAAAGTTAATAATTGACTTTTAGGTCAATGATTGAAAGGATGGCTATGCCAAATATATCAAAAGCAAATCTAATGGACAAAGATATAAAAGCTTTACCAGTAAAAGAAAAGAAGTATATAAAAGCTTGTGGTAATCCAAAGGAGCTTTATATATGGATATACCCTAGCAAAAAGAAAACTTTTAGCCTACTATATGATGGGCATTACTATATGATAAAAGAATTTAGAGAAGGAATTTTTAGCGTTGCGGATGCGAGAAAAGAAGCTATTAAAATGCTAAAAGATTTAGAAAATGGTAAAGATCCAAAAGAACAAAAAGAAAATGAGAAATATACATTTGGTGCACTCTTTGAGAGATATGCTGAGCTAAAAAGAAAAAAAGGATTAGTAAGTGTTGATAAGACAATAGTCAATAGATGTAAAAAATATTTACTGCCCAGTCTAGCAAAGCGTGATATAAAAAGCATAAAATATAGTGAGCTTTTGGATATTTTAAGCCCTATTTTTAATCCAAATGAGCCAAATGAGAGTAAGCTAGATACAATAGGCAAACTAATAGGCTATATAAACGAGATTTTTCAAATAGCTCTTAAAGATGGATATTTAGAAACTATGCCACTTATATCAGCTCTTAGAAAAGAATTTCCTAGCAAAACTATTTTTTACGCCAAAAACGATATAGAAGCCAACCAAAAAGCTATAACTGACTTGAATGAGCTAAAAGAGTTCATCTACGATTTAAAATGTTACAATGGAGAGTTAAGCACTAAAAGAGCCTTATATTTACAACTATTAGTGCCAAATCGTGCTGGTAATACAGCAGAAGCTAAATGGGCTGATATAGACTTAGAAAATGGTGTTTGGCATATCAGGTCTAGCGAAATGAAAATGAAAGACAAGCACGAAATAGCACTATCAAAGCAAGTCATAGAGCTACTAAGACAACAAAAACTGCTAACTTGTGATAAAGAATTTGTCTTTGCTTCAAGTGAAAGTAAAAGTGGCCACTTACAAAGAGATACGATCAGCAAAAATATCCGCACTACACTAGGTGGCAAAGTTGATGGTAAAAAAGGCAAATGGTATGGCAGAGCCACTCCTCACGGATTTAGAGCGACTTTTAAAACTATTTGTAAAAATAATATAGCACAATTACTTCCACTTGGCATAAGCTCTGATACCATAAAAGCTTGTTTAGCTCACAAAGTTACTGACAAAGTAGAACAAGCTTATCTTAGACAATTAGCCACAACAGAACAAAAGAAAATTCTAATGCAATGGTATGCTGACTTTTTAGAGAGTATTGAGCCTTTGGGAATTTTATAAAAATCATAAAACACGATTATATCGTGTTTTACTCCGTCTCCGTAGCAATTCCGTAGTAATTACGATAAAAGCACGATATAATCGGTGTTTCATCCAGTCGTAACAACTCACCATATATAACTATTTTTAATACGCCAAAAGAAAAAATTTTATCTCTCACGCTCTTTTTCTTGGTGTTTTTTTGGCTTTTGTTCTTGGACAGCAGTGCCTTCAGGTTTATTTTGAGTTTTATGCGAACCAAGCAATTTTTCAAATTCTAAAAATTCTAAACCAAAATTGTCATTTTTGGTTTGTAGTCTTTCGGCTCTCTTTTGCTCTCGCTCAGCCTCTCTTTGAGCCTCAACTTTTTCTTTTTTGGTGTAAAATTATAATTTTATGCTATAATCACAGTCCCAAGCTAAAATCTAAGATTTTAAGATTTTAGCCCCTTTAAAATGCTCTCAAATATCGGTAAAATCGTAATCTTTTAAATATTTTACAATATTTTAATCAAAATTTTAATCTCAAACGCTATCATATCGTAATCTTTTAAATATTTTAATAAATATATATAGGGGTAAAATAGAGTAAAAATTTTATAAAACTTTTTGGGTCAATTAACTGATAGAATATTTTAAGGTGCCTTAAAGTATGATATTAGTTAATTGACCCTTTTAGAATTTGGAATTTCAAAAATTCCGCCAGTGTTTTGGAATTCCAAAAGCACTTTAATCTAAAATCCCGCCACTTTACTTTTAACAGTACCTAGGGATTGCAGTATTTTCTAGCTCGTGTATTGCTGCTTTGTGGATTGCCCAGCATACCTCACGCTACCTGCTAGCAAGCTTGCATTAACCGAGTTTAACAAAGCCCCCCCCCCCGTTTTTTACACACCTTGTTCTATCTTATTATAAGCTAGCAATTTAATCTCTTCAAATTCTAAGCTTATATCTTCAAGTATTATTTTATCTATTTTATATTCTCCATCATATAAAGCATTTTGTATAAATATTTCATTATTGCTATTAGCTATATCTGTGATTATTAAGTCGTTATTTTTATTTGTGCTAAGTTCTATTTCATTTAGTTTAATATCATTAAATCTTAAACTTATGCTTTGTTTATTATTATGGTAGCTATATACTATATCCTTGCCCCAATCTTTGCTAAATACATATACATCATTACCGCCATTACCTACTAAATCTTCATTAGTCTTTGAACTAATTATAATATCATCTTTATTGCTACCTTGTAATTTATTATTTTCATCTTTATTTGTGATAATATTTACATTAAGTTTTGAAGTAATTGCATCTAAATCATAAATGTTTTCGTTGTTTATAGTTTTAGTTATTAAGACATCTTTTAAGTTATTTACTAAAATATCGTTATTATCTAATAAATCTAAGACATAATATATTTCGTTATTATCAATTGCTTGATTTATTAGCTTGCTTACTAAATCATTTGCTTGCTTTAAGCTTGATAAATCATCAAAGACATCACTAAACTCTATTAAATCCATAAAGGCTTCTTTTAAGTTATCTTTGGCTTTATTTTCTAGCTTATTTAATGCATCGCTATAATCTATTAAGGTCTTAAGGCTATCATCTTGCATATTAGTATCTACTAAAAGCTTTAAATCATTTGCATATTCTTTTAATCTAGTTTGCATTAAGCTAGATTTATAGGTGTAATCAAGTATTGCTTGATAGCTTTTAGTTATATTTGCTTTTATGTTTAATAAGTCTTCATTGCTATCATAGTATAAAGTTTGAATATCCTTGCCACTAAAGGCTTGCAACACACTATATTTATCTTTTAATTCTAGCACTTGCTTTAATAAATCTTGGTCTATATTTCTTTGATTTAATAGCTTATTTAATCCGCTTGGGGTTAATGATTGTATATTAGCATTATTAGTATTTTCAAGCTCTTGGTTAATTGCTACTTTATCATTGCTTTTTAAGCTATTTACATAGCTAGTTGATACATCGCTTCTTATATTTACTATATTGATTTTATTTTGCTGCAAAAAGCTTTCATCATCATTTATGCTTTTATAGTGTTTGCTTGTTTTAGCCCACTCATTTACTAGCTTTGGTAATATTTTAAGTTGCTTTTGCTTTTCATCTAAGCTTGCAAACTCATTATAAATATCTACTAAGGCATTATCGCTATTAGCACTTAGAACTAAAGCATCTGCTAAATCTCTTACAAAGCCGGTGCCTTTAATAAGCCCAGCACTCTCAGCCATTTCTCTTTCAACCGTATTTACACTAAAATCAATATCACTAGCAAGTGCATTATCGCTATCATTTATAGCAAAGCTACCAACTAGAATTTGCTTATTATCTTTATCTAGTGCTGTGTTATCATCTAGGAATTCTAGATTTATGCTTTTTATGCCGTGCTCGCTTAGGCTTTTTAGCTCGCCAGATTCAGCCTTCCCATTGCTGTTATAATCTTGCCAAACTAGAATTTCATTAAAGGCTTTATCACTTTCATCAAACACCCCATTATCATCGCTATCAAGGTCTTTTAGAGCCTCTGCGCCATTTTTTGCTAGCTCGCCGTTTTTTAGCTTTGTGAAGTTGCCAAATAATTCTGCTCCGCTAGTGATTTTACCATCACCATCTATATCTCTTACTAAAATGCCATCACTACTATTTACCCAGCTTGATTTAAAAGCTACTTTATCGCCATTGTGATCAAAGAATACGCCGTTTTCTAGACTTAAAGTATCGATTTTACCGTTATTGTTTAGATCAAGAGCGATAGGGTCGTAAAGTGAGATATTTATGGTATCAGCTAAAAACTGAGCAAAATTTACAGTGCCATCTTCGTTAAAGTATTTTAAAGCAGTTGCGAAATCCACATATTGCTTGTCTTTGTAGGTATTAGTCTTTAAACCAAAAACATCAGCTAAAAAGTCATTTAATTTCTTAACTGCTTTTTCTATCAATGATAAGTCTTGTACTTCAATGGAATAATCTTTATTTATATCTATTGCTTTTCTTGTTGCCTCTATGCTGTGCCCAACACCTTCTATTATCACATTTTGCCCTAGATTACCATTTGTTAGCAATTTTGCTCCACCAATTAAAAGATCGTCATCCGTTAAGATATTTACGATATTTTTATTCGCCTTTTGAGTTATATCCTGCAAGGCGTTAAACGCTTCTTCTTTGGTAAAAGAGCCTAATTTTTGTAAATTTCTTAGTGTTAGCTCCTCTATTATATTAGTAGCTGGTAACGCACTTACAGTATATGCCTTCATATCGTGTTCTATTGCTGCAATCTGTGCGTGATTTCCAGCTAGTGAATGCCCCAATACAATGCTGTGTTTTTTTGCCTCATCTATACTGCTTAGATTTAGATCATTTTTTATAGTTTCTAATGACTTAATTACAAACTTATCTACGCTTTTATATTGTTCGTTAGAATTGCTAGTTAGTATTTTAATATCAGTGTAAATATCTCTAACATCACTAGACTCTGTGCCTCTAAATACAATTGCGTATTCTATATTATTTGAGTTATCTCCACCTGTCTTTTTTACCAGCATAGCAGCAAAGCCGTTTGATTCTTCGGAGATGTCGAGGATTTTATATTTATAATCATCTATTTCTAGGGGCTTATCTAAATTCATAAACAAATTTTTTCCCTTATCGTCATAAACAGCATCTGCTAAACCAGCTACCTCTTTTAGTAATGCTCCACTAATTGTTTTGTTCATTTTTTTCTCCTTGTGAATTGATTTGTTTTTTATTTTGCAAAATATCAATTGTGATATACATTCCAGAATAGATTGGTATATTGCGATTAGCAAATATACTTTTAAATTTATCTATATAATATCTAGAACCTATTTTAAAATTATAAAGACCACCACTTATACGAAACTGAGCATTATGTAGTAATAACCAATAAGCATTTTTTGCAAAAACTTCTCTTCTAAAAAACACAATTTCATTTGTCTTATTATCCACCACTTTTTCATCATACACTGATATAAAAAAATGCTCTTTTAGCTCTCTTGTGAATGTATAATCAACATTTGGCATATTGTTTATAAAAAAAATTTCTTTACTACTTTTATAATTAGCCTCTAATGCTTTCCTTTTTTCTTCTAACATTTTACAAATAGGTGTATTTTGTCGAGCCAATATTTTTTCTGCGCCGTTTTTAGCATTATCCTCCAATTTTGAAAAATGCTCCTCAATTTCTTTTCTTTTTAATTTACATTGCTTTATAACTTCATCTAGATTACCATCTATTCCACTATACATATGTATAAGATTATCATCGCCATTAAATAATACTTTATTTGCAAATTTACCATCTAAGCTTAAAGGGATATCTGTCTGGAGATTTAGAACTTTTTTCTCAAATGATTTTGAAGGCTCAGTGTTGTAATATAAACTAAAAGGATATTTCACCTCTATATCATCCTTTGGCTTTGGCGTGGTAAGGAGGTAGTAGTGTCCCTCTATATTTGCTGCTATTCTATCGCAAAAAGGCAATAAGCAAAGAATGCTAATAATTAAAATTTTAATAGCTTTGCTAGTGATTTTTGCTTTTAAAAATTTTCTATAAATAAACCATGCAACAAAGATATAAATTCCTAATGATAGAATATCGCCTCCCCAATACATCAAAATCACTACTAACATTCCTATTATTTCCACTTATCCGCCTTATAATTTAACTTCAATTTTCAAAACTAAATCCGCATTTTAGTTTTAATTTAAACTAGAGTTTAAAGCAAATTCTAGAATTTAAACTAACTTTAAAAACACACAAATACCCAAATTCTAAAATTCCTTAAATTCTAGAATTTAAGCACTTATTTTTCCATTACCTATCTCAGTGCCACGAAAAGCTATTACATACTCGCCTGTACTTGTGTCTTTAAACACAGTAGCGCTAAATCCTGAGCTATCATTGCCAGCTTGATTATATACTTCAAAACTAGAATTTGTAGCTGGGTTTGTTAATGTAATTTTATCATTTTCAACTTTTGCAAAATCCCTAGTTTTCATTTTATCAGTTGAGTCATAGCTTACATTAGCTAAAAAAGCAGAATTTTTTACTGTACCTAGTTTTACATCATTTTGCGACATTGTCTTCTCCTTGTTTGTTGATTAGTTTTTTTATTTCATTAAAATCACTATTTCCATAATACTCATAAGCACTGGCATCATAAATGGTTAAAGCATTAAAAAGAGTGCTGCGAGCAAAATAAGCTCCATATATTTTTACTAGCTCAAAGTCTTTAATATTTTCATCGCTATAATAAATACTGCGTATATTACAATAAAAAGATATAAGTCCACAAGGTAATTTTTTATCCATATTTTTAAGCCTAAAAGAGCTTACTTTATCAATAAAACTAGCATTTGTGTCATTTTTTACTTCTAGTGGCATTATTTCGTATTTTGGGTAAGGTTGTAAAGTTGTAAATATTTTAAAGACCAGCCTTTGTGGCACTTCTAGCTGCCACGCAGAAAACGCAAACACAGGGATAGACAAACCAAAGGCAACTTTGCCTAAAAGGTGCTTTGCGTGATAATAACTAGTTTTTTTCTTAAAATCCCTAATCCAAAAAAATATACAAATATCCACAAGTACACCCCAGCCACCAAACACCAAAAAGGCAACTAAGATATAGATTATAACTCTAATGATTTTATCCCTTTTGCTATCCGTGCCAAAAAGCCTATATATAATCACAGCCCAAAAATAAGAAAAAATCAAAGCTAGTGGAATAGCAATCCCAAACATAATAAGACCCAGCAAAATATTTCCTTATTTAAAAAATTCACGGCAATTGTAACAAAATAATAAGACATTTGAATGATTTTTGTAATATTTTTTGAATTTTTTAAAAAAGTGTTACTATTTTACAAAAACTATCTTAATAAATAAATTTAGATATTTTACTGCGTAAATTTTTCTTATAAGTTACCTTTAAATGCAAATTTTAGTGGTGCATTTTTGGTGTGCATAAGTGGTGCATTTTTACTTTGCACTTGACACCAAATAAAAAACTATCTCTCACGCTCTTTTTCTTGGTGTTTTTTTGGCTTTTGTTCTTGGACAGCAGTGCTTTCAGGCTTATTTTGAGTTTTATACGAACCAAGTAATTTTTCAAATTCTAAAAATTCTAAACCAAAATTGTCATTTTGGGTTTGTAGTCTTTCGGCTCTCCTTTGCTCTCGCCCAGCCTCTCTTTGAGCCTCAACTTTTTCTTTTTCTATGCGCTCTTTTTGTTTTTGCTCTTCGAGTTTCTTTTTTTCATATTCTGATGTTATAGGGTGTAAAATTGCATATTTATATAAAGTATCTCTAAAAGTAGATTCGCTCAAAGAGGCAAATCTATCATTTACCTTATCTGTCATAAATCTATCTTTTGCTATTTCATCTCGCATTATCTTATCTGCTGTAGAATACATATCATACAACATTTCTTTTTCTTTCTTTAGCTCTTCTTCCATAAGTTTTGCTTTTTCTAGCCTTTCTATACTATCTTGCTTGGCCTGCTCTGCTAACTCTATAAAGTTATCACTTGTCTGCTTGATGATACCTAAAAGATCGTTTTTATCATTATTTAGCTCTATGATTTTATTTTCTAATGCTTTGGTGTAGTCCTTGCTAGAATAAAACTTATCGTGCTTTATTTTTAACTCTTTAATCTCTTTTTCTAGTTCATCTTTGCTTTTTAGCTCTTTTGTGGCGAGTCGTTTTAACTCTCTAAAATAATCTTTTGTGTAATTATTTCCCACACTTGCTTTTCTTTCAATTTCCAAGATTTCTTTTTGCTCTTTTAGATTTAGTAAAGTTTCTTGCTGTTCGTGCTGTTCTTTGGCGTATTCTCTGCCACTCCTATGCTTTTTATCGCTACTTCTCTCACTTTCTTTGATTATTTCGCCTCTTGGCATATCTAGCATAATAGCCAGTTTAGTTTGTAATTCACTCAGATCTTCTCTTTTTATGTAAGCTCTACGCATATTTTGTTTAGCATCTTTGATAGTTAAAAAGTTTAAATGAGCGTGATAGTTATACACCACACCTACATTTATTTCTTTGCTTAGTTCTTTATCCCAGTAGTATTTTTTAGAATTTTCATCTTTATAGCAGTTCTTGCGTTTGCCAGTTAGAATAAGAGTGTTTGTTTTATCATCAGCATTATCAAGGTCTATTAGTCTGCCCTCATCTCTATGTATAGCAATGCGTGTGCTATGAAAGTTGAATTTATTTGCTACATAGTTAGCTACCTTTTGGCAGTCTGCCATATCGTGTGTATTGTTTAGATTTATTATCATCTCCCACTTGCAGTTTTCAAAGGCTGGTCGTTTACCATTGTAGCCTTTTTTTATTTCATTGTATTTTTGGAGTTCTTGTTCAAAAAGTTCTTGTTCGCTTATCCCACAATCCCAAGTTTCATTTTCTTGTCTATATTCAAGTGGCAAAAAATATTTTGGCTCTTTTTCCTCATTTCTTTCATTGTGCTTTTGGCTATTTGATTTTGCTTTTCTTATATTAGCAGATGAGCCACGATTTTTATTTACCCTTTCAGTAAAATTCTTTGGATAGCTTATATTTGCTCTACTAAATTTTGGAGTAGAATTATAAATAAAATTTGGCTCTAAATTTTGCTTTATCTGAGTTGCTTTTTGCTTTGATAAATATATTGTTTTTGTGCGAAATTCAAAATCATCTTCTAGTATTTTTTTCATTAAAAATCCTTTTTTAAAATCACAAAATGAGCTTGCCGATTTTTGTGCGAACGGCTAAGAAACTTGTTTTCTTAGGGATAGTTCGCACTATCCCTAAGAGCAAAAAAATCTCTTTAAAAATCTAGGCGATTTTCAAAGATTTTATTTGCTCTTATGTGTGCGCTTTTTACTTCGGCAAGCTCAGTAAAAAAATAAAATTTACGCCAAAAAAGAAGTGACGAATTAGACATCATTTTCAAAAACTTTTAAAGAAATCAGCTTTGAAGTTATATTTCCTTTGGCGATTGTTTTTATATGCCAAAGTGGCTCAGAATATTTAGCACAAGTGTCAATAACATTTATTGCTGTTTTATCGTTTTTATTAGTGCCTATTTTCTCTAAAAGTTGACCTTGATAAATTTGATCTACTGTGTTTAAAACTTTCAAAATTTTTTCTTTGATTTCTGTTCTTTTAGGACTTTGAGAATTTTGAATTTCGTCATCGCTTTTTGTAGTATCTATGCTTAAACGCTCACCAGCTCTTTTGGTCGTATCGAGAGAAAAAATAATATGCTTTTTACCATTTAGATAATTGTATTTGCTTTTAATTATTTTAAAAGTTAATACTGGAATTTCTTTATTATCATTTGCTGATAACTGATACGCTACATCAGCTTTACCAGTAAGATAAGAAACTCCACTATATTGTCCAAGTCCATCTTGTGTGCGTTCTTTTTTATTGTGGTGTAAAACAATAATGGTAGCATTTAAATTTGTTAGTCTTCTAAGAATTCCAAAAAACCTATTTACTTCTTTTACATCGTTTGGATTAGTAAAATTACTAAGCACATCAATAATAAAAAGAACTCCATTAAGATTTTCATTTTTTCTAGAAATATCATCTAAAATTACATCTATTGAAGTATTTTTTGCTATAATCTCGTTTTCTCTTATATAAATCCACTGCTTGTTATCACGCAGTGGCTTTAAAATATCATTTTGGTTTCTTTCCTTATATACTCTTGTGTCTCCATCAAAATCAATATCATAAACTTTTTTAAATACTCCATTTTTAAGCAATGGCATTGAAAATTCGGTAGTAAAAAAAGTTTTAAAAGAGCTTGTATCTGCGCTAATCAAAGTTATACTAGCTTTTGCTAAAAACTTTTCATTGTCAAATATATCTATCCATTCAAGCTCTTTTTCCCACTCACTCTCAGGTATAGCAAAGCTATCTAAATAATCTAGCACGCTATTCATCATAGTCCCCTTGCTAAACTATTGAACCAAGAATAAACGCTACTTCTAGGATAAACAATCAATTTGCCTTGTTTAATAAACGGCAAAGGATTAGGCTGATTTTGAGCTCGTTTCATTCTTAACTTGCTTTGCTTGCTAATGCTTATTCCAAGTTCACTTTCTAGCATCTGTGGTGTCATAAACTCAGAATTTGCTGGGATTATTTTTTTCATTTTTTCTCCTTGTGTGTAAAAATTAGCGAATTATAGCAAAAAAATATATTTATTGTCAATAATATATCAAAAATTTCAATAAATGATTATTTATTATTTTTAAAGGCAATAAATTCTATAATATGATTTTATTTGACAGTTAAAGGTATAAATATGGATCTAGGCAAAAGATTGCAATCATTACGAAAAACATTAAAACTAAGCCAAACAGAGCTTGGGGAGTGTTTGGGAATTTCAAAAAGTGCTATTGCTAGCTATGAAAATGGCTATAATCCATTGCCAGATTATGTCATAAATAGCATTAGTGATAAATTTAATATTTCAAACGAATTTTTTAGTGATGAGAGTATTGATATAAAAAACCTTTCAAAAAGTTTAATTGAAAGAAATATTGTTAATATAGAATTTTTCAACGATATAAGCAATTTCATAGACAAGAAAAATGCTAAAAAAATAGCTCTTCCTTATGATTTTTTTACATTTTTATTTCCATTTGCACCAAATAAAAAATATTATATGGCAAGATGGAGTAGCGATAGCATTTTAGTCTTTGATGACGAGCAAAAAATATTAAATAGTGATGATTGTCAAGTGCTAGTGGCTAATCACGATTTGGTCTTTACTGGTGTATATGATTATAAAAAAGGTGTTGTAAAAATAAAAGATCAAGCATTTTTTGATAATATAAAAATAGATAAGTGGGATTTTTGGGCTGTTTATAAATACAAAATTAAAAGTGATATTTTAAAGCTATCTGATTTAAAACGATAAAAAACAAAAAATAATTACGACTGAACAAAACACCGATTATATCGTGCTTTTAGCGTAATTACTACAGAATTACTACTGGCGACCGAGCAAAGCACGATATAATCGTGTTTTATGATTTTATTGTATAATATAAATTTCAATGATTTTTATAGAATATAATAAAAAGTAAATAATTTACTTTTACATTGACCTTAAAAAACTTAAAGCTTTAAAATAATGATATAATAATATTTATAGATATATATTCGGTGAGTGGTGGACCCACCACCGATGCTTTCCTTAATTTTCCCTAAACATTTTTAAAAGCGATTATTTCATTTTAAAAGATAGTGATATTATATCAAAATTAAGTTTAAGCAATATAAGTAAATTCTTTTAAATTCTATTTTTATATTGCAATAATCTAGCAATTTTTTTAAGAAAATTAAACACAAATTGGATAAAAGCTCTATAAGCTCATCTTTTAAAAGCTCCTCTTACCA